>CAZHPQ010000121.1:0-1036 GCA_964533845.1 uncultured Candidatus Planktophila sp. | reverse complement strand
GCAGCATTTCCTAACTTATTAGTAAATGGCGGTTCAGGAATTGCAGTTGGTATGGCGACCAACATGGCGCCTCACAACTTAGGCGAAGTTATCGCCGCAACTAAGTTCCTGATTGAAAATCCAAAGGCAACGCTCAACCAGTTGATGAAGCACATGCCGGCTCCAGATTTCCCAACAGGTGGCGAAATCGTTGGACTCGAAGGTGTGCGCGAGGCATATGCCACAGGTAAGGGCTCATTCAAAGTTCGCGCCAGCGTTGAAATTAGCAAGGTGACTTCTCGCAAGATGGGAATTGTCATCAAGGAGCTTCCATTCAATATCGGCCCTGAAAAAGTTGTTGAACGCATCGCAGATTTAGTAAAGGCGAAGAAGATTCAGGGAATCTCAGATATCGTCGATCTAACAGATGGCCAGACCGGTACCAATGTTGTTATTGAGCTGAAGAATGGCTTTGAGCCAGAAGATGTCCTTGAAAAGCTCTTCAAGCTCACACCTATGGAAGATGCCTTCGCTATTAACGCAGTCGCTCTCGTTAAGGGCAAGCCACAGACTCTTGGCCTGAAAGAACTTCTGCAGGTGTTTATCGATCACCGCATCGAAGTTGTCCGTCGTCGCTCTGAGTTCCGTAAAGCTAAGGCTGAAGATCGCCTTTCTCTTGTCGATGGCTTGCTCAAGGCGATTATCGATATTGATAAGGTCATCAAGATTATTCGCGGCAGCGATGATGCAGCAGCTGCTAAAGATAAGCTCATCAAAGACTTTAAACTCAATGATGAACAGGCCACATATATCCTCGATATGCCACTTCGCCGTCTTACCAAGATGAGCAAGCTCGAACTTGAAACTGAATCAAAAGAGCTCAAGGCGACAATTGCAGCCCTCACAAAGCTCTTAAAAGATGAGAATGCAATTCGCGTTCAGGTCTCTGATGAATTAACTGCAGTAGCAAAGTCCTACTCAGTTCCTCGCCGAACACGTATAGGCAAGGAGTAATTTCTAATCCCACCAACACTGTGGGAGACTTCGCCAAATGATC
>CAZHPQ010000120.1:0-1039 GCA_964533845.1 uncultured Candidatus Planktophila sp. | reverse complement strand
AGTTTGTATTTGCTTCACTTCCACAGCCTGTGAGGAAGAAGGTCGAGACTGCTAAAACTGCGAATAATTTTTTCATTTTTCCCTTATGCCAGACTCAAGAAGAGTTTCTGGAGTTGTTCTGTTACTTGATCGGAATTGTTCTTGCCCTCAACAATGCACTCCTTGAGGCTTGCTGAAATAAGTGTGAAGGCTGCGGTATTGACCGCCTTCGAGACTGCAGACATCTGCATAACGATTTCATCGCAATTTCTGCCTTCTTCTAACATGCGAGCAACCGCACCGAGCTGGCCCTGGGCCCGCTTAATGCGCTTCGCAATTGCAATTACCTGCTCTTCATCCGATAGAACGTGAGCAATTTTCATGGCAGCCATGGGTTAGGCGCACTTACAGATTTGATCTTGAGGAACGCCATCGAGGGCTTCATCGATGTGCTGGCCACATCCGGACCAGGTGTATTTCTTGCACTGATTACAGATAACTCTTGAACACATTTTTGTGACCTTTCTTGAGGCTAACCCCTGCTTTGATACCGCAGGCTAGCATACCCCTAGGGGTATAGGCAAATCTCCTCAAGAGGTCACTTATCGGGCTATAGGTACTTGCGCCAGAACTTCTTAAAGCGATTCCAAAGCGAAAAAGTCTGCTCAATCGGTGAAACCTGCAAAACCTTATCTTTGGCTGGCTCATCTGGAGTGATGACATCTTTTAGCGCAGGTGAGTTCTGATCCAAGGAATCTGCAATTCTGTCGATATTGGCCACGATAGATAGGCCGCGCACAATCTGTTCTTGATCTACATCTTTGCCATCTTCAATTAAAGTTTCGGCGAGCGCTGAACCTGCTTCACGAGCATCATCTGTCGGCGTTGAACCAAAATCAGAAATGTCATCAGGAGCTTCTATGTGAGCCGAGATTGCGTAGCTTGCTGCAGAAAGTGCAACTGCTATCTGCTTCTTCGTTGAATCTGCGATTCCACCTTCAACAGCAGAGTCAAAGAGCGTGCGAGCAATAGTGCGCACTTGAACCAAGGTGTGCTCAAC
>CAZHPQ010000119.1:0-1201 GCA_964533845.1 uncultured Candidatus Planktophila sp. | reverse complement strand
ATAAAGTAAATAAAGGTCGGAACCTCAGCGCTGCGTAAGCGATCTGTCAGAAAGTTCTGTTGCACAACTGCGATTGGTTTATGTGCACTACCGCCATCTAACGCCTTATTGGCAAGGCGATCGGCATGTGAATTTTCATCTCGTGGAATCCAGGAATATGTGACCAGCGATGGGTCATGTGCTGCCCGGCACTGCTTAGCAAGATCGCGCATATCGGCATGCTTAATCTGCCAACGTCCTGACATCTGTTCTACTACTAACTTTGAATCCATCGCTACTTCAACAGTTGCCTGCGCATCCAACTGATGGATGTGAGAAAGCCCTGCCAATAATCCGCTGTATTCAGCGACATTGTTTGTAGCTACTCCAATGACATCAAAGAGTTCAGCAACAATCTTGCCGCCTTCAGTGACAACGGCGCCATAACCTGCGGGTCCTGGATTTCCCCGAGAGCCACCATCTGCAGTTAGGCGAAAGCTACGTGCCATTAGCGCTCACGCACCAAGATGCAGCGACATTCTTCGCATCTAACCACTTCATCTTCAGCAAGGCCTGAGATCCGCTGTAGCTCGATTGTGTTGAGAGTTAGGTTGCAACCTTTGCATTGGTTGCCAGCAAGAGCCGCAGCCCCTATTCCATTGTTTGCTTCACGGATCTTCTCGTAGAGAGCGAGAATCTCGGCGCTTACAGATTGTGTAGTCGACTTTCGGTCGGCCTCAATTCCCTCAAGCTCTGTGTGAATTGCAGCGAGTGCGTTCTCTTTACGGATATTCAGATCCGCGATTTCAAGAGCGAGCTGATTTTCTTGCCCTGTTAAATCTGCAATTCGCTCCTTAATCACATCCACACGCATCATGATTTCAAGCTCAACTTCCTCGAGTTCAGCTCTGCGGGCTCCAAGAGTTACGAGTTCATGCTGTGTCTGCTCAAGTTCTTTTGGCGTGCCAGTGCCTGATGAGAGTCTCTTCTCGTCACGTTCGATGCGAGTGACAATCTGCTCAACATCGCCTTCAGCACGGGCTAGTTCGCGCTTCACATCGCTGAGTTCAGTCTCAGCGGCAATCCGTAGATCGCGCGCATTGTTCTGTTGAATGGTCAGGCTATTAATCTCTGCGATTTCAGGAAGATTGGCAGCCTTGTTACGAAGAGTAGAGCTCTGTAAATCGAATTTTTGAATATCCAAGATGGAACGCTGGTCGCT
>CAZHPQ010000118.1:0-1239 GCA_964533845.1 uncultured Candidatus Planktophila sp. | reverse complement strand
CGAAAGGTGTAACGGGTGCAATCAGCGCTGCAATAAATCCCACAATCGTTATCGGTGTTACGGCAGGTGCTGCCAAGACATTGGCTAAAACGCTCATGGGGCTGATGTATCCGGAGAGAGAAATGATGATGGGTGAACAGAAGACCATCGCCGCAATTGGCGCTGCCAGAATTGTTGGCTTGATACGGGGAGCAAAGAGCAGCAAACCAGCTGTAGCAAGTACCGAGAGCGCAAAGCCAGGATCGCGCGCCTGAAAAGGATCGAGCAGAACAACAGCTGCGATGGCAAAACCCAGTGCGGGTAGCGAATCTCGACCGCGACGCGATGCATGTGCTGCCAATAAAACAGCGGCCATAGCAGCAGCGCGTAGAACTGAAGGTGATGGACGTACGAGTGCGATAAATGCTGCAAGAGCCACAGCAGTTGCAAGTAATCGATAGTTAGTGCGACGGAAGATGAACTGCATCCCCCACAAAACAAAAGCCGAAACAATCGCAAAGTTAGCGCCGCTGACTGCAACCAAGTGAGTAAGGCCTGAGCGCCGCATCTCGTTCTTAAACTCTTCGCTCTGCTTTGAGGTATCGCCAATCACCATTCCAGGAATCAGTGCACCAGCATCTCCGGAACCTGATGCAACCCGTAGACCCTGTCGAATATGCGCCAGCAAGCGTGCCCACTGTGATGCTTCGCTGATTACGGTAACTTTCTTACTAACGATAAGCAGGGCTGCAACGCGTCGCTCTTTACTCTTTACAACCTTGGCCTGCACCACAATCTTCTGACCCGGAAGCAGCCCTTTCACAGATTTCGTTGCCGCAATGACTCGCACAGGAATGCGCATCTGGTGCTTTTGATCTACAAGGAGCGCTTGGGCTAAAAAAGAGAAACTCGTGGGTGCAAAGTTATCGCCAAAGACCTTTGGCTTTACTCGCACTGGATCAGTAGAGAGTTGCAGAGTTACTTCAGTAGTACTCCCCTGATAGCTCTGCACTTTGCTATCGCTCAACGCAGCTAACCGAAGTGACATCACGCCCGCACCAATGAGCAGGGCGATCAAAAGAACAGCAGCGCTCCTCTGATTGCGGAGGAAGATAAAGAGAAGGAGCGCAACTGCAGAGACAGCCCACGGTGCGCTCCAGCTCTGGACAAGTGCGCCGACCCAGACCGCGCCCCCAAGTGCGAGAGCGCGGCTATCGATTACACGCGCAGCTTCTCTTTGAATTTGGCGAATGTGCTTGA
>CAZHPQ010000117.1:0-1288 GCA_964533845.1 uncultured Candidatus Planktophila sp. | reverse complement strand
TTTGAGCTAACAGTTGGTAAGCCACAGGTTGTTACCAAGATGATTGATGGAAAACTCCATGAACCAATGGAGCGTCTATCTATCGATGCTCCTGAAGATTATCTTGGTGTTCTTACTCAGTTGATGGCGCTTCGCAAGGGCCGCATGGAACAGATGGTTAACCATGGCACTGGCTGGATTCGCCTTGATTACAAGGTTCCTTCCCGTGGCTTGATTGGTTTCCGTACCGAGTTCCTTACTGAAACTCGCGGAACCGGACTGCTTCACCACGTCTTTGATTCATACGAACCATGGTTCGGAGAACTTCGCACACGTGGAACAGGTTCTCTTGTTTCAGATCGTATGGGAACTGTTACTTCTTATGCACTCGCTGGAATTCAAGAGCGCGGTTCAATCTTCGTAGAACCTGGCGATGAAGTGTATGAAGGCATGGTTATCGGTGAGAACTCACGTTCTGACGATATGGATGTCAACTGTGTTCGTGAAAAGAAGCTCACCAACATGCGCGCATCAGGCACAGATGATTCTGAAAAGTTGATTCCACCTAAGAAGCTCAATATGGAAGGCGCTCTCGAATTCTGTCGTGAAGATGAATGCGTTGAAGTAACTCCAGCTGTTGTTCGTATTCGCAAGGTGACTCTCGATGGCGCAGAACGTGCCCGAGCAACATCACGTGCAAAGAAGAATAATCAGAGCTAATGCGTAAGTTTGGCCTTGTTCTGCTTAGTGGTGCGCTAGCGCTCACCACTCCAGCAGCGCAAGGACATTCAACCCTTGTCACTTCAACGCCAAAAAGTGGCGCAGTGGTAAAGACTTTTCCAAAGACTTTCTCATTGACATTTAATGAAGAAATTTTAAAGTTACCTGGCAAAGAGCCTTCTCGCGTGCAATTGATTGCACCGAACCGGATGAGAGTTTCACTTGGAAAGGTTGCAATCGCTAAAGAGGTGCTCACAGTTCCGATGAGCACAGCTGCAGTAAAGGCAGGCAAATATCGCCTTACATACCGAGTAGTCTCAAACGATGGCCATGTCATCAACGGCGAGATTTCATTTACCTACAAGCCCTAAGGGGCTAAAGATGGGCTTTTTAGCGCTAATCGCGCCCGTTGTCAGAGCCGTAGGGTTGAATACGAACTGTGAGTAAACCGCAGCTACGCCTCGTCAGAGCCGATTCAGCTGCAGCCTCTCTTACTCTCAGCGCAGCACAACTCGATGCTGCTGCTCATCGCGGAACTCCTTTAATTATCACTGGGGCAACAGGTACCGGAAAAACCACAACTCTTATT
>CAZHPQ010000116.1:0-1429 GCA_964533845.1 uncultured Candidatus Planktophila sp. | reverse complement strand
GGACTAAGCGCAATAACCGAGGCCCTCGTACTGAACGTACTCGCAACGCGCCTCGCTATTAGAAGTTGTTAACTAAAGCGTCCCTTAAGAAGCTTTGTCACCGCGACAATTAACTTATCGCTTCCTGCAGTTCTGCTAAAACTTGTGAATGCAATTGGTAGCTGGAAGCGAGCACGGACAACAGTGCGAGGATAAGTAAATTCAAGCAAACCTTCTGGTCCATGAATTCTTCCGTAACCGCTATCTTTCACACCGCCAAAAGGTACTGAGTCAACGGCCGCAAAAGAGATTGTGGAATTGATTGCAACCATTCCAGTATGTAGCTGCGATGCAATCTGCTTACCGCGTCGCTTGGACCAGACTGATGCACCAAGCCCATAACGAGTGTTATTGGCTAACTTGATTGCCTCAGCCATTGATGGCACGCGGTTGATGGCGATTGTTGGGCCAAAGGTCTCTTCAGTCATTGCAATCGAATCTTCCGGAACATCGCAGAAAATCACTGGCTCAACAAAGGGAGCTTTCACTGAATCTGACCCACCCATTAATACTGTTGCACCACGAGCTATGGCATCATCAATATGGCTCTGGATAATTGGAATCTGCTTCGGCATTGTGGTCGGACCATACTTTCCAACCCCAGGAGCGCCTGGCTTAATCGATTGTGCTATCTCAACTACCTTTGCAATGAACTTATCGGCAACTCGTTCATCGACGTAAACACGTTCAGCGCCAATACAAGTCTGACCAGCATTGGAGAAGGCAGACCAGACGGTGGCATCTGCAGCACGCGCGATATCGGCATCGTGAGCCACAAGTACTGGATCTTTTCCACCACATTCAAGTACTACCGGAGTCATCTGCGCAGCACATGTAGCCGCAACAATCTTTGCAGTTCGAGTTGATCCTGTGAAAGCCAACTTATCTACACCACTTTCGCAGAGAAATCTTCCGGTTTCACCAAGACCAGTAATGCAGGTGAAGACATCTGCAAGTAATGTCGCATCAAGAAATGTACGAGCCAGGTATTGGCCTACTCCCGGGGTGTATTCACTTGGCTTGAAGACAACGGTATTTCCAGCGGCCAGTGCATATGCAATCGATCCAAGGGGAGTAAAGACAGGATAGTTCCAAGGGCCAATAACGCCTACAACTCCGACAGGAGATCGTTCAACAGTTGCTGACATATTTGCCATCAAAAGACCTGGAGAGCGATAAGAGG
Organism: uncultured Candidatus Planktophila sp.; assembly: GCA_964533845.1. Lineage (GTDB taxonomy): Bacteria > Actinomycetota > Actinomycetes > Nanopelagicales > Nanopelagicaceae > Planktophila. The sequence goes on along the minus strand of CAZHPQ010000116.1, from coordinate 207 downwards.
TACGCATTACTGACTCTGCATGGCGAGCAGCCCATGCAATGTGGCCTGCTGCAAGTGCTGCCTCTAACTTGGCATCACTCGTTGGCTTTCCGGTTTCAAGTGAGACAAGTTCGGCAAGTTCATCAACGTTAGCCATGAGGTAGGTGCTCCACTTAAGAAGCAGCTTCTTGCGACCACTAAATCCAATTTCTCGCCATTGAACGGATG
>CAZHPQ010000115.1:0-1443 GCA_964533845.1 uncultured Candidatus Planktophila sp. | reverse complement strand
TTGAGGTGAAGCCCGGCATCGTATTGAGTTCATTGATTATTACTTGACCTGAAGTGGTGAGGAAGAAGTCCACGCGCGCTAATCCAGAACATCCCAGCGCCGTAAAGGCTGCAATTGCTGCTTTTCGTATCGCCTCCGCTGAAGTACCTGTAATAGGAGCTGGTAGTTCAATATCTGTGGCCCCATCAAGGTACTTGGCTTCAAAGTCGTAGAACTCAAATCTAGAATCAATGACAATCTTGCCGACTATTGAAGCTCGCGGCTGGCCATCAATTTCAAGAACAGCGCATTCGATTTCAGAACCGACAATCGCACTTTCAATCATAATCTTTGGATCAAAGGTAAACGCTTCTAGAACTGCAGTAAGGAGTTCGCCCTCGCTCTTTACCTTTGATGTGCCCCGTGATGAACCGCCACGAGCAGGTTTAACGAAAACTGGATATCCAAGAGCCGAGACTTCTTTGGTTATTTCAGCGCTGCGATTGTTCCAATCGCTCTTCTTCACAACGAGCCCTGGCGCTGTTGCAATTCCATGAGAGGCAAATATTGGCTTAGCAAAGGATTTATCCATCGCAACCGCCGAAGCCAGAACTCCCGAGCCCACGTAGGCAATATCAGCAATTTCAAGTAAGCCCTGAATGGTGCCATCTTCACCAAATGGCCCATGCAAAAGTGGAAAGACGATATCAATTGCCAGATTTTTTCCACCGGAAGTAAATCCTGCAACATCTGCTACAACTGCTGGCGCGGATTCAGGTACTGAAGGAAGTGTTGTTCCAGAGATATCCATCGAATGGCCCTCTGGAATAAGAACCCATTTACCTGCCTTGGTAATTCCGATAAGAACTGGTTCATATCGAGTGCGATCTATTGCACCGAGTACTCCCCCAGCTGAAATACAAGAGATTTCATGCTCGCTACTGCGGCCTCCGCAGATGATTGCGACTCGCTTTTTCATCGGATGAAATTCTCAGCTTTCGTAGTGATCTCCATGAGCTTCTGCAACGCCGCAGCTGGGGTCAATTGTTCACTGACAATCTCGCCAACTGCTTCAATGACAGGCACTTCAACGCCAACGCGATGGGCAATTTCAGCAACTGCGCCTGCAGATGCGACGCCTTCGACAGTCTTGGCAACTTGTTCACGCGCTTGTGCCATCGAACCTGTGCGTCCTAGGACTTCACCAAAGGTGCGATTACGAGATAGTGGTGAACCACAACTTGCTACTAAATCACCCATGCCAGCGAGACCTGCGGCAGAGAGCGGATCTGAGCCGTGTGCGGCGCATAGACGAGCAACTTCATTGAGCCCGCGAGTAATCAGCATCGCCTGAGTATTCTCACCAAATCCCATTCCAATTGAAATTCCAACCGCGAGAGCGATGACGCTCTTGATGGCACCAGATAGTTCGCAGCCCATCACATCAACCGAGGTGTAGACGCG
>CAZHPQ010000114.1:0-1460 GCA_964533845.1 uncultured Candidatus Planktophila sp. | reverse complement strand
TCATCGTGAGAGACCATGATGACAGCTCCTTGATATTCACCAAGGGCCCCAAGAATTTCAGCGCGAGATGCTGGATCTAAGTTATTCGTTGGCTCATCGAGAAGAAGAACATTAGCTGCAGAGACAACTAGCGTTGCTAGAGCTAGACGAGTTCTTTCTCCACCTGAGAGCACCTTGACGGGCTTATGGACATCATCGCCGACAAAGAGGAATGAACCGAGAACGTTACGAGCTTCTGGTTCACGCAGGTCATCTTTGGAAGACATCATGTTTTCCAGAATGGTGCGCTCGAAGTCGAGCATTTCATGTTCCTGGGCGTAATAACCAAGTTTTAGGCCATGGCCATGTTCAACTTTTCCGGTATCTGATTCCAATTGGTTGGCCAGAATCTTCAATAACGTGGTCTTGCCGGCTCCGTTGAGTCCGAGGATGACAACACGAGATCCCTTATCGATAACGCAAGAGACATCGGTAAAGATTTCAAGAGAGCCGTAGTTCTTAGAGAGTTCTTCGCCAGATAGCGGAGTCTTGCCACAGGGAGCAGGAGTTGGAAAACGAAGCTTTGCCACCTTGTCGCTAACGCGGACATCTTCAAGGGATGAACGGAGTTTTTCAGCGCGGCGTAACATGCCTTGCGCGGCAGTTGCTTTAGAAGCTTTGGCGCGCATCTTCTCGCCTTGCTTCTGCAAGATTTCAGCCTTCTTCTCAGCGTTGGCACGCTCTTTCTTGCGGCGATGTTCATCTTGTTCGCGCTGCAAGAGGTACTGCTTCCAGCCCATGTTGTAGACATCGATGACGTTGCGGTTGCCGTCGATGTAGAAGACCTTATTAACTACAGTTTCAATCAAGTTCACATCGTGGGAGATGATGACAAGCCCACCTGAATAGTTGATGAGGTAGTTACGTAACCAAATAATTGAGTCAGCATCAAGGTGGTTGGTGGGCTCATCGAGCAGCAGGGTTTCAGCCCCTGAAAAGAGGATGCGAGCTAACTCAATGCGGCGACGCTGACCGCCAGAGAGTGTGTCGAGCTGGTTATGAAAGACCGCTTCAGATACTCCGAGGGATGTTGCAATCGCTTCAGCCTCAGAGGTCGCGGCATATCCGCCAGCAGCGTTAAATTCGGCGTCGACGCGCGTGTAACGCTCGAGCGCTTTCTCAAGTTCGGCACCCTCTGTCGTTGCCATCTCTTGTTCTACTTGTGCCATACGAGCTGCAATCTGATCCAAATCACGCGCCGACAAAATGCGATCAATCGCTGTTCCTTGATCTTCGCCAGTGCGAGGATCCTGTGGCAGATAACCAATCTTGCCGGTGCGCTGAACTCCACCACCAGCAGGCAGGTTCTCTCCAGCTAAAACTTTGGCAAGGGTTGATTTACCGGCGCCATTACGACCTACAAAGCCGATGCGATCGCCATGGTTGATGCGCACATTAACGCCAGATACCAAAAGGCGCGC
>CAZHPQ010000113.1:0-1543 GCA_964533845.1 uncultured Candidatus Planktophila sp. | reverse complement strand
CGTAGATGTGGTTATTCATGGCCGCTAGCCACGGCGTACTTGTTGTCGATTTTGGTGCGCAATACGCGCAGTTAATCGCTCGTCGCGTGCGTGAGGCGAAGGTGTATTCAGAGATAGTTTCCTCTTCAATTACTGCAGCAGATGTGCGCGCCAAGAACCCAGAGGCAATCATCCTTTCTGGAGGTCCTTCCTCTGTCTATGCCGACCACGCTCCTAAAGTGGATCCTGCAATCTTTTCGCTGGGAATTCCCGTCTTCGGTATTTGTTACGGCTTTCAAACAATGGCTGCAGCGCTGCAAGGAGTCGTTGCGCAGACTGGTAAGTCTGAGTTTGGACGTACGCCTCTTTCGGTAAAGAGTGGCTCTAAAGTTTTTGCAGGACTTCCTGAATCACAATCTGTCTGGATGTCACACGGAGATGCGGTCTCGCAAGCACCTGCTGGTTTCACAATCACTGCTGCAACGAGTGATACCCCGATCGCAGCATTTGAAGATGCATCCGGAAAGTTAGCGGGAGTTCAATTCCATCCTGAAGTTCTTCACACCGAACATGGCCAGGCGATTTTGCAGAACTGGCTTATCAATATTGCAGGATGTAAGCCTTCGTGGACAACTGCAAATATCGCAGAAGAGGAAGTCGCAAGGGCCAAGGCGCTCATCGGCAGTAAGCGAGTTATCTGCGGGCTGTCAGGTGGAGTCGACTCAGCAGTAGCGGCTGCAATTGTGCAACGCGCTGTCGGCAAACAACTCACCTGCGTCTTTGTCGATCATGGCCTGCTGCGCAGCGGTGAATCAGAACAAGTGCAACGTGATTTTGTTGCAGCAACAGGAATCGAACTGGTTGTTGTTGATGCGGTTGATCAATTCCTGAGCGCTCTTGCCGGAGTTACAGATCCTGAAGAGAAGCGGAAGATTATTGGGCGAGAATTCATCCGCTCTTTTGAGAAAGCTGCCCGCGAAATTGCGGCCGGTGGTGAAGTTGAATTCTTAGTTCAAGGAACTCTCTATCCTGATGTTGTTGAATCAGGCGGCGGCACAGGTACTGCCAACATTAAGTCGCATCACAATGTGGGTGGGCTGCCAGATGATTTGAAGTTCACCCTTGTTGAACCTTTGCGCACGCTCTTTAAAGATGAAGTGCGCCATGTGGGCCTTGAGCTAGGACTACCTGAAGCAATTGTCTGGCGCCAACCTTTTCCGGGACCAGGTCTTGGTATTCGCATCATCGGTGAAGTCACCAAAGAACGTCTCGATATTCTGCGCGAAGCAGATGTCATTGCCCGTGAAGAACTCAAAGCGGCAGGTCTTGATCGTGTGATCTGGCAGTGCCCCGTTGTTCTTCTCGCAGATGTACGCAGCGTGGGCGTGCAGGGCGATGGCCGCACCTACGGGCACCCGATTGTGTTGCGTCCGGTATCTAGCGAAGACGCTATGACAGCCGATTGGTCTCGCATTCCTTATGAAGTTCTTGAGAAGATATCCACTCGAATTACCAATGAAGTCCGTGAGGTCAACCGAGTAGTACTTGATGTCACTAGTAAGCC
>CAZHPQ010000112.1:0-1551 GCA_964533845.1 uncultured Candidatus Planktophila sp. | reverse complement strand
GATGGCGCTGTCTATGCAGGTCGTCAAGCATTTCCTCGCTTTAAGGGATAACAGACAATGGCTCGCAGATCCCCTAGTCGCAAGCGAAGCAAGAGTTACCGTTCGCGTAACTTAAACTTCAATCGCAATCAGGGATCTGGCAGAGCCTTTGCAGTTGCTGCCATCTTCTTTATGTTGGCGCTCTTTCTTGCGCCTCCCATTAAGAGCTACTTTGTACAGCGCGCGCAGATCAACGCTCTTGAATCGCAACTCTCTAGCGACCGTGCAGCGCTAGAAGCTGCACGTAAAGAACTCACTCTCTGGCAAGATCCTGATTACGTAAAATCACAAGCGCGCGAACGTCTTCACTTTGTGATGCCAGGTGAACGCCAATACATCGTGACAAGCGAAGATGGAATCAACTCTGATGCTCCAGTTGAAAATGATGTCGTATCTAATCTTCCTGAAGGACAACCTTGGTACACCCGCATGATTGCCTCAATCACTGAAGCAGGTAAGCAGTGAGCATCGACAATCTTTCCAATTCCGAGACGCTGCGCTCTTCGGAATCACGCACAGCATCCCAATCCGATCTCGACACAATAGAAAACCAATTGGGGCGCACACCTCGTGATGTTCACGCGATCTCGTATCGCTGCCCATGCGGAAAACCAGCTGTTGTAGAAACCCCGCCAAGACTTTCTAACGGTGAACCTTTCCCAACCTTTTACTACGCAACTTGCCCACGTTTAACTGCTGCGATTTCAACGCTAGAAACAACCGGCATGATGGAATCTATGTCGAAACGACTTGAAACCGATGCAGAGTTAGCTGGCGCATACGCAGCCGCGCATGATGACTACATCGCTGCGCGCTCTGCACTAAAAATCGATGTCCCTGAGATTGAAAATATCTCTGCAGGCGGAATGCCAACGCGCGTGAAGTGCCTACATTCGTTAATTGCCCACTCACTCTCTGCAGGTCCTGGAGTTAATCCACTCGGAGATGAAGCACTTGCTGAACTTCCTAATTGGTGGAAGCACATGCCATGCGAGTAGCAGCAATTGATTGTGGCACCAATTCAATTCGCTTACTGATTGCCGATGTTGATGGCACAAATTTTCGCGAAATCGTTCGCGATATGGAAATCGTCAGACTTGGCCAAGGCGTTGATAAGACAGGGCAATTTCATCCAGATGCCATAGCTCGCACTCTTGCAGCCGTTGATAAATATGCTCTTCAGATCGCGGCAAAGGGCGTTGAAAAGATTCGCTTCTGCGCCACTAGCGCCACCCGCGATGCCACCAACCGCGACCTCTTTATCAATGGCGTCAAAGAACGTCTTGGTATCGAACCTGAAGTAATTCCCGGTGAAGTTGAAGCTGCGCTCTCTTTCCAAGGAGCTACGAAGGATTTCAATAAGAGCGAAGGCCCTTTTCTCGTCATTGATATCGGTGGCGGATCTACTGAATTTGTCTTTGGTACCTCATCTGTTGAGTTCGCCAAGAGTATGAATATCGGGTGCGTGCGTATGTCAGAGCGCCACTTCACTGGAGGAGATCCAGACCCAGG
>CAZHPQ010000111.1:0-1572 GCA_964533845.1 uncultured Candidatus Planktophila sp. | reverse complement strand
AGTTGATGCAAGATGGTTTAGAGCAGGCAAATCTAGTTGCAGTAGAGGCAGCCAAATTGGGCGCTGAGGTATTGATTTCATCCCCGCTTAAGCGAACCAAGCAGACAGCAGAAGCGATTTCCCGCACCACAGGGCTTGAGATCATTTTTGATGAATCTTGGTATGAACTCTCATTCGGCGCTTGGGATGGACGTTCTACCGAAGAAGTTCGCGCTGAAGAACCAGATCAATACCAAGCGTGGCTTAACTCCACTTCATATGCACCAGGTGGCGGAGAGTCCTACGACGAAGCTTCCGTACGAATCGAAGAAGCATTGGAAAAGTTGGTTGCCGAGTATCCTGGTAAGAAAATTATTGTTGTTACTCATAACGGAGTTATCAAGACTGCTGTGAAGCTGGCTGTGGGCGCTCCCGCTGATGCGGTATTCCACATGGATGCCACACCTTGCTCTATCTCTTCAATTTCAATCTGGCCATCAGATGGCTTGCGTGCACTGCGCTCATTTAATGAGCGTGGACATCTTCGTTAAACCTGAAATACCTGTCCTGATTTAGGAATCGTTGCCTTCCATCCCAATTCATCGGTAAGGCGTTGCTGCATATGTTGCTGGCCTTCTAATTCACCATGAACAACAAATGCCTGCGTTGGTGCTTTTGCTTGCTTGAGCCAAGTAATAAGTTCATCTGAATCGGCGTGAACTGAGAAGCTCTCCACTTTTGAGATATGTGCTTTAACTGGAATCAGTTCTCCGTGGATTTTAATCTCCTGAGCACCTTCTTCAAGGATTCGTCCACGGCTGCCGACGGCTTGATATCCCACCAAAATCACCGTGTTCTTAGGGTTCGGCAACATATTTGCAAGGTGATGAACTACGCGACCACCAGTTGCCATTCCACTGGCCGAGATAATGATTGCAGGACCTGTGACATCGTTAATTGCCTTTGACTCTTCGGTCGTCGCCATCTGGTGGAGCAACCCGGCATCAAATGGATCTTGGTTAGCAAACCTTTCAGAGACCCCCGCTCGTATCTCTGGTGAATTTGACGCAACTGCTTCTCGATAGAAATTCAGGGCGGCAAGAGCCATAGGAGAATCAACATAGATAGGAAGAGCTGGAATCTTCTTCTCAATGATGAGTTCCTTCAGCGCCATCAAGATAACTTCAGTGCGATCTACCGCAAATGCTGGAATCAAGATAGTGCCACCGCGAGCAATCGCATCATTGAGCTCTTGGGCAAATGTTTCAGGTGTTGTGTCGTGGGTGCGATCGCCATAAGTGGACTCGGTGACAACCACATCAAAAGCGCGAGCTGGGGGAGCATCTGGGTTAGAAAGCAGCGGGTGGTTATTGCGCCCTAAATCGCTTGTGAATAGGAACGACTTACCTGCAACTTCTACTTCAACAAAACTTGAACCCAAGATATGGCCGGAGGGATAAAAAGTTACAAAGGCATCTTCAGCGATCTGCACCTTTTCGCGGAATGGTCGCTCACGCAGATGATCAATTGCCTTTTCGGCATCAGCTAAGTTGTAGAGCGCCTTAGGGTCTTTGTGGCTGGAATAGCCCTTCT
>CAZHPQ010000110.1:0-1669 GCA_964533845.1 uncultured Candidatus Planktophila sp. | reverse complement strand
TGGGTTTCATGGTTGATCTCATACTTATTGCGTGACCCTGCTGGGATTTCAACGACTACGTCAAAGATCATTTCTACTTCTCTCTAGTTCGAGGAAAAACCTAACGTAAAGACAAAATTGGGGTGAACGACGGGGCTCGAACCCGCGACATCTCGGACCACAACCGAGTGCTCTACCAGCTGAGCTACGCCCACCATGTGCTGTGCAGGGTGCTTACTTTACCCGCTTACCTCTTCAGGGGTCGAATTGTTAGCAGGGCTTACGAAGAGCGCTGTGCGGTAATACGCCAATTCAGCGATGGAATCTTGAATATCGCCAAGCGCGCGGTGATTGCCGGTCTTAGCAGGGGATGCGAAGTAGGTCTTTGGGTGCCAGCGGCGGGCAAGTTCTTTAATCGATGAAACATCGATGGTGCGGTAGTGCAGGTATTCATTGAGCTTTGGCATATCGCGTGCGATGAAGTTGCGATCGACAGATACAGAATTTCCGGCAAGTGGTGATTTACCTGGCTCAGCACCTGATGCTTGCAGGTATTCCAGAATCTTCTCTTCGGCTGCGGATACTGAAATTCCAGATGGAATCTGAGTGATCAGGCCTGAAGCAGTGTGCATATTCTTCACAAAGTCATTCATGGCATCGAGCTGGCCTTGGGTCGCATGGATAACAACATCCACGCCTTCGCCAATAACGTTGAGCTCGGAGTCAGTAACTAGGACGGCTATCTCAACGAGCGCATCGGTGGCCAAATCTAGGCCGGTCATTTCACAATCGATCCAGATTAGGTGTGGGAGCTCGGTAGCCATGGCGGAAAGGGTACCGACTGCACGGGCGCTCGCCCGCCAGTTTGATTTCACCATTCGTTCACCTGGTGTTCACTTACATTCTCATTATCGACTCTCAACTCCAGCCATTATCTGCCCATGGCATCTGAGCTCAAAGAGCGCGTGGCACCTCCTGCTCCGCGCGAGATAACGACCCAGCCGCGTCGCTCAGATCAGGTTTTCCGCGCAATCGTTACCACTGGCGGAATGGCATCGCTTGTAATTCTTGGATTGATTGCGCTCTTCTTATCAATTAAGGGTGTTCACATACTTGTAGACGAAAAACTTGGATTTATCACTGGCTCTGCCTGGGAAGTTGTCACCGATGAGACCGGCAACATCGTGCAGGCAAAGTTTGGAATTGGCGCAATGCTTATCGGAACCATGCTCTGTGCAGTCATTGCAATTGTTGTTGGCGTTCCAATTTCAGTACTCAGCGCTTTGTACCTAACTTTTTATGCAAATGGCAAAGTCAAGAAGTTCCTGATTTCCGTAATCGACTTAATGGCAGCTTTTCCTTCACTCCTCTTCGGTTTCTGGGGCTTCTTTATCTTTATGTCTTCGGCGGAATACTGGGCCAAACTAATCAATAAGTATTTAGGATTTATTCCGTTTTTCGATGTGCCAACTCCAATTTTTGAGCGCTCACCATTTATTGCAGGCCTAGTCCTAGCAATCATGATTATTCCAATCGTTACATCTATCTCGCGTGAAATCTTTGACCAAACTCCACTTGATCGAGTTCAAGCCGCATATGCACTTGGTGCAACAAAGCTTGCAATGATCAAAGCTGTAGTTATTCCTTATGGACGTGGTGGAATCATCGGTGGCGCCATGCTCGGTCTTGG
>CAZHPQ010000109.1:0-1700 GCA_964533845.1 uncultured Candidatus Planktophila sp. | reverse complement strand
GCGTTGTAATCCTTAAAGGAAAGCACTTGCGCAATCTGCTCTTCTGGCTTAAATGCCATGAGGTTTGCAACATGTTGTCCGCGCGCATCACGTCCTGCATCAGGCAGCTCGTGCACCTTGGCGCGATAAACGCGACCTTGGTTGGTAAAGAAGAGCAACCAATCATGGGTTGATGCAACAAAGAAATGGTCTACAACGTCATCTTGCTTCAGCGCTGCACCCTTAACTCCACGCCCGCCGCGTCGCTGAGACTTATATAAGTCAGCGCTGGTGCGCTTGGAATAGCCTCCACGGGTGATGGTGACAACCACATCCTGATCTGGAATCAAATCTTCAGCGGAGAAATCACCTTCGCTTGCAACAAGCTGTGTACGACGCTCATCACCATACTTTGCAATCAGGTCAATAAGTTCGGTCTTAATGATTTCGCGCTGCTTGCTTTCAGAAGCCAAGATGGCGTTGAGTTCGATGATATCTGCCATCAAACCCTCATATTCATCGTTGATCTTCTGACGTTCCAACGCTGCGATACGGCGAAGCTGCATATCCAAGATTGCATTTGCTTGAATTTCATCAACATCAAGGAGTTTCATCAAACCAGTGCGCGCTTCTTCAGGAGTCTTAGATGCGCGGATAAGGGCAATGACTGCATCAAGTGCATCGAGCGCTTTCAGATAACCCTTGAGGATATGAGCGCGCTTCTCTTTTTCAACAAGGCGGAACTTGGTGCGGCGCACAATCACTTCTACTTGGTGCTCGATGTAATACTTAATAAATTCATCTAGACGCAAGGTGCGCGGAACGCCATCTACAAGCGCCAACATATTTGCGCCAAAGGTGTCTTGTAGTTGAGTCTGCTTATAGAGGTTATTGAGAATGACCTTTGGAATTGCAGATGATTGCAGAACAATAACGAGGCGCTGCCCTAAACGTTCATTACCCTCATCGCGCACATCGGCGATGCCCTTGATCTTGCCATCTTTAACTAGTTCAGCAATTTTGAGAGCCAAGTTATCTGGGTTTACTTGATATGGAAGTTCCGTGACAACTAAACAGGTGCGCTTATTGATCTCTTCGACGTTAACAACTGCGCGCATTGTGATTGAGCCGCGACCTGTGCGGTATGCATCTTCAATGCCACCACGGCCAACAATGAGCGCCTTGGTAGGAAAATCTGGGCCTTTAACAATGGTGAGCATATGGTTGAGCAGATCTGGGGCTGCCATATCCGGATGTTCGAGGGCATAGATAACCGCTTCGCCGATTTCGCGCAGGTTGTGTGGCGGAATATTTGTCGCCATACCAACTGCGATACCGGCAGAACCATTTACTAAAAGATTTGGAAAGCGTGATGGAAGTACATCTGGCTCTTGTGAACGGCCATCGTAGTTTGGTGAGAAGTTAACGGTATCTTCATCGATATCGCGCATCATCTCCATGGCGATAGGAGCAAGACGGGCTTCGGTATAACGCATCGCAGCTGCCGGATCGTTACCGGGAGATCCAAAGTTTCCGTTTCCATCTACCAATGGATAACGCAGCGACCAAGGCTGAGCTAAGCGAACTACAGTGTCATAGATCGCGGTGTCACCGTGTGGGTGGTAATTACCCATGACATCACCGACGATGCGAGAAGATTTGTAGTAACCCTTATCTGGGCGATAACCAGCGTCATACATCGCATAGAGCACGCGGCGGTG
>CAZHPQ010000108.1:0-1758 GCA_964533845.1 uncultured Candidatus Planktophila sp. | reverse complement strand
ACTGGCACTCTACGTAGGCCAGTAGTTGCAGGTCCAAATTCCAAAGCGCCATTAATTGCAAACTTGGATTCGTGAGCTGAGCAGAACCATCCTGCATCGTTGCGCTCAACAGTTACCCCTTGATGAGGGCAGGCGAGTGAAAACGCTGAGAAGGCTGAAGGGCCAGATCGGAAAATTCCAACTGGCTGGCCCTTCACCTGCCCAATAGCAACAGAATTTCCCACATCAACAATCTTCGCTGCATCACTTACCTTGAAGGAGAGACGTCCCTTAGGAAGTTTCTTTACCAAGGTAGATGCTTCAGCAGAGATTGGCACCATCGATAGGGCAGCTATTCCGCAGATGCCCGATATAAGTGCGCGACGTGAGAGTTCTGTCATTTTTTACTTCTTTCCTGAAATCTTGCTATACAAGCTGACATCTGCAGTTGCAAATGCAGCACCTTCTGGAAGTGCTCCTTCAGGTAGGCCAAGTAGTGAGACTAGCGCTGCTGCGATTCCTGGTGCAAGCGAAAGCGCTGCTCCCTTGTACGCAGTTGTACGCATCTTTGTCTTTCGATCATTGGTGACTGTCGCCTTGAGGTCGGCGCCATTGGTGATAGAAAGAGTTGTCATCGCTGATGTTCCAGCCTGAGGAATCACGGTGCTGACTGTTCCGGCAGTTAAATCTATCAATGGATTCTGAAGCACGACCTGCTTGTCGTTGGTTGTGTTGTGGAAGACGATATTGCTTCCTACGTGTGCAACCCCAGCCTTAGTATTTGTTACTGGAATATGAAAGACGATCTGGCTCTTGGCTGAATTAAGTGAATCGCCAATAACGGCCGCAGTTGCTCCACCCTGGACGTAGACAACAACGCCAGCGCTTTCAAGAAGTGAGGTAAGACCAGCAACTGTCTTCATGTGAGTCATGCTCTGACCAGGCTTTGCATCTGCAACACCCGGGTTCATTCCAAGAGATGTTAGAACTGTGACAGCAATAGCACTTGCAATAATTCGTGTGCGCTTCATCTGATCTCCACTTCGTAATTGAATAGATAAGGTAAGTGCGCCCCAGAACTCTCGCAACTTGAAGCCCCCAACCCTCAGGTACTCTCTGTCACATGCCTGAGCTTCCCGAGGTGGAGACCGTACGAAGAGGCCTACATCACCTCATCACAGGCTTTCGCATCACAGCAGCCCACGACTTGCATCCACGTGCACTCAAACCTGAGTCCATTGCACCTCTTCACACATTAAGCGGCGCAAAGATCACCGGCACCAATCGCCGTGGAAAATTTATGTGGATCACACTCAATCGCCCCTATGTATTAGTTGCCCATCTTGGCATGAGCGGACAATTCCTTATCCACCAAAAAGATCGCCCAAGGGCAACACATATCCGCGCCCAGTTTCAACTCAAGAAATCGCTACGCAATTTAGAACTTGTCTTTAATGACCAGCGCACCTTTGGCTGGCTTTCCATCGAAGAGTTAACCAATAACGTTCCTACATCCGCACAGCACATCGCCCCAGACCCATTTGATTCACTCTTTGATAAGGGCGCAACTGTGAAGAACTACTTGCGTCGTAATATCAAAATAAAGACGGCACTTCTCAACCAAGAGATTATGTCGGGTGTTGGCAATATCTACGCCGATGAAACCTTGTGGCGAGCCAAGGTGCACCCCGAAGCCCTCACATCAGAGCTATCGCCCAAGAAGATTGCCAGCATCATCGATTACGCCACAGAGGTAATGAGTGAGGCCATCAAGCAAGG
>CAZHPQ010000107.1:0-1917 GCA_964533845.1 uncultured Candidatus Planktophila sp. | reverse complement strand
TTAGCGCTGCTCCATCAAGAAGTGATGAGACGGAAAGGTTCTCTTTATCGAAGAGTATGTAAACACCTTGAATTCGAGGTTCGTTAAGCGCAGGATTATTGGGTGCGATGGTAAGAATCTTGATGCCCGAACCTTCTGCCGAAGTCGCCGGCATCAGGAGCAGTTCACCTTTTTCAATCGGAAGAATCGAGCGCTGTAAATCTGATGCCGGATCTAACCCGCCCTTAAGCGCCTCTTCGATTGCTGTGACTGCGCCGAGGAATGTGAAGTTCTTGATGATTTCTGCGGCTGAAATACTTCTTGGGCTCATCGAAGGACAAATCCAGGAGTTAGTGGGTCTCGTGGATCAACGGTAAAAACTGACTCACCAGTCTTATAAGCCATGCCAGTCACTTGCGGCAATATTGCATCGTGACCATCTGATATCACTTGAGCTTTGGCTACGCCAAGAAATTGTGAGCCAACGATGGAATCGTGCTTGAGTACCTCGCCAATCTTTAACTGCTTTTTTTCGACTAGCGTGGCCAAACGTGCGCAGGTACCTGAACCACAAGGCGAACGATCGACTTCGCCGTCGGCAAAGATTGTGGCATTTCTCTGGCGCTTAAGTCCATCAGCGCCTGTCGCTAAATCTTCATAAACGATAGTTCCGTAAATACCGCTTAGCCGCGAATCAGTACGGTGCTCTGCATACTCTGAATCGTTAAGCGCCCATTTAATTTCGCGACCTATCGCAATAATCTCTCCATAATGTTCGGGCGTCACAGAGAGCCCAATTTGCGCAACATCTAATTGGGCATAGATAGCCCCACCGAATGAGACATCAACTGTGAGCGCACCCAGAGATGTATCCACGCTGATATTGCTATGCATGTGATAACTGGCAACATTAACAAAATCAACGCTCTCAATAACTGAGCCCTTTGTATGTACACGCGCAGTTACTCGGCCAGATGGAACATCGATTACTACATCTGTAACTCCGCTGGGGTCAATGGCAACTTTGCCTGATTCAATCGCCCAGACGCCAAGTGCAATAGTTCCGTGGCCGCATGCTGTTGAGAATCCATCTTTATGCCAGAAGAGAACTCCAAAATCGGCGTCGTCGTCATCCGGTGGCGTTATAAAGCAACCATACATATCGGCATGCCCTCGGGGTTCGAAGCAGAGAAGTTTTCTTAACCCATCTACTTCGGCACTCGCCATTGCATAGACGCGGCGATTAGCAACGGTATCCCCCACAATCTCAACGGGAGGGTTTGCAACAATACGAAAGGGTTCGCCCGCAGTGTGATATTCGATAGTTCTTATCTCACGCACGAGTGCGACCTTTCAAGTAGGAATGCCACACGAGTAGGATACGCAGATGCTTGAGAACCTGCTTAGCTTTGCAGTCCTCGCAGGTTTGCTCACACTGCTTCCGGGTCTAGATACCGCACAGATTTTTCGCGCGGTCACAATTGGTGGACGCAGTAGCGGTTATGCAACTCTCTTTGGAATCCTTGGTGGGGTTTGGGTCTGGGGTATAGCTGCAGCTCTTGGAATTAGTGCGCTGCTTATTGCTTCAGAGATTGCATACACAATCCTTAAATGGATTGGTGCAACCTATTTGGTGTATTTGGGAATCAAAATGTGGCTGGATTCTCGCCATATCTCGCCCGAGACCATCCAAGCCCGCCTAGAGAGTAAAACTTCCTTTTGGAAAGGATTCACTCGCGCACTCTTTATTACCGTGAGTAATCCAAAGAATGGCGTCTTTTACGTTGCTGCATTGCCACAATTTCTTCCGACAGAATTGCCTGCGCTATTAGGTGGATTCATCCTCGCCACAATTCACAATGTGCTGGTCTTCACTTGGTTCTCTTTGATCATTCTGGGCGCAGGTTTTGCAAAGAACGCGCTTCGCAATCCGCGGGT
>CAZHPQ010000106.1:0-1994 GCA_964533845.1 uncultured Candidatus Planktophila sp. | reverse complement strand
GGGTCCATAGTGGTATCCCACAACTCTTTTGCTGGCATCTCACCTAGACCTTTAAAGCGCTGAATTCCATCTTCTTTTGGAAGTCGCTTTCCGGCATCTAAACCAATCTTGATCATGCCATCACGCTCTTTGTCGCTGAAGGCGTATTCGACTGGGTCTTTTCCGCCCCACTTCAACTTATAGAGCGGTGGCTGTGCCAAATACACAAAACCATTTTCAATAAGCGGGCGCATAAAGCGGAAGAGCAGAGTGAGAAGAAGTGTGCGGATGTGTTGACCATCAACATCAGCATCTGCCATCAAAATAATCTTGTGATAACGAAGCTTTGCAATATCAAAATCGTCGTGAACACCGGTACCAAGTGCGGTAATAAGAGCCTGTACTTCGTTATTTTGTAGAACGCGATCGATGCGCGCCTTTTCGACGTTGAGAATCTTGCCGCGAATAGGCAGAACAGCTTGATTGCGTGAATCGCGTCCACCTTTTGTAGAACCACCTGCAGAGTCACCTTCGACGATATAGAGCTCACACTTGGCTGGATCAGTCCACTGGCAATCAGCAAGCTTTCCGGGCATTCCGCGACCTTCGAGCAAACCCTTGCGGTTACGCGCTAAATCGCGCGCTTTACGCGCTGCAACGCGAGCAGCTGCAGCATCAATCGACTTACGGATGATGTCTTTACCTTCTTGTGGATTCTGCTCAAACCATTGTGTGAGGTGTTCATTGACAACTTTCTGTGTAAATGACTTTGCCTCGGTATTGCCAAGCTTTGTCTTTGTCTGTCCTTCAAATTGTGGCTCGCCTAGTTTGATGGAGACAATTGCAGTGAGACCTTCGCGAACATCATCACCTGTCAAGCGATCTTCTTTCTTGCGAATCAGGCCTTGTTCTTCAGCAAACTTGTTAACCACGGATGTAAGTGCGGTACGGAAGCCTTCTTCGTGGGTTCCGCCTTCGTGGGTATGAATCGTATTTGCGAATGTGTAGACAGATTCAGAGAAACCGTTATTCCATTGCATGGAAACTTCGAGGGAAAGTCGCGCCTTCTTATCTTCAGCTTCGATGGCTATTACTGATTTATGGAGTTCGCCGCGAGTTGAGTTGAGGTGCTTAACAAAGTCAGTGATTCCGCCTTGGTATTGATAGCGCACAGTGAGCTGCTCGCCCTTTTCATCGACATGGCCGGGGCGCAAATCTGTGAGAGATAAAATCAAACCGCGATTAAGGAAAGCCATTTCACGGAAACGTGTTGAGAGAACTTCAAATGAGAAATCGGTTGTTTCAAAGATTTCTTCAGATGGCCAGAATTGAATCGTTGTTCCGGTCTCTGTTGTTGCCTCGCCCTTTTTCACTGGGGCAGTTGGTACGCCGAGTTTGTATTCCTGGGTCCAGATAAATCCATCGCGCTTTACCTTTGCAGATAAATTTGTTGAGAGCGCGTTAACAACTGAGGAACCAACGCCGTGAAGACCACCAGAGACTGAGTAACCACCATCACCGAACTTTCCACCTGCGTGAAGAACAGTGAGAACAACTTCGAGAGCTGGCTTCTTTTCAACTGGGTGGATATCAACGGGAATTCCGCGACCGTTATCGACAACTTGAATAGATCCATCGGCCATTAAGGTCACTTGGATCTCAGTACAGAAACCTGCGAGCGCCTCATCGACTGCGTTATCGACGATTTCGTAGACAAGGTGATGAAGGCCGCGTTCTCCGGTTGAGCCGATATACATGCCTGGGCGCTTGCGCACCGCAGCCAAGCCCTCGAGCACGGTGATCGAAGAGGCGTCGTAGCCGCCTGTCTTCTTCGAAGAGCTTTCCTTCGTAGCTTTGTCAGACAAAAGTGGGGACTCCTTCAAATGGCTGATTTGGGCTATAGAGAGGCAATTCCTCTACAGCAGGCTGAAATCCTATCGCTAAATAGGAAATGAAATACCGCCGAGAAGCCCTAGGAGTGGGAAATCCCGAGCGTTGAACGATGGGGTGAGGGT
>CAZHPQ010000105.1:0-2001 GCA_964533845.1 uncultured Candidatus Planktophila sp. | reverse complement strand
GGTGGACTATTTCAGGTAGGTGCAGGGTTTGCAGCTCGAAATACAAACGGCATTACTGTGACAGGATCTGCCAAGACATCTGCAACTGCAGATAATGTTGTCTGGACACTTAACGTTTCCTTAACTCGTCCAACTGTTGCTGAAGCAGTGGCTCGAGTTGGAAATGACGTTGAGGCAGTGACAAAGTATTTGGTAGATGGTGGAATCCCTAAGGATGCGCTTGTTCTTGGTTCCGTTTCTTCATATGGAAATGAGCAATGGGTCAACGGAAATAACACTGGCAAGATTCTCAACTACCGCGCTTCACGTGATGTTGTAGTCCGCACAGATGATGTGCAATTGGTAGCCAAGCTTTCACAAGAAATTGGCTCTTTGCTTCAGCAAGGCGTTACTGTCAACAATTACGGTCCGCAGTACTACATCTCTACTCTTCCGCAGATGCGCCCTAAGTTGCTCGAAGAAGCGATGAAGGATGCCAAGATTCGCGCAGAGGCAATCACCAAGGCCGTTGGCGGCAAGGTTGGATCTGTTCAATCTGTGCGCTCTGGAGTATTCCAAGTAACGACGCCGGATTCGACGATGACTGCAGATACTGGCGCTTATGACACTTCAAGTATTGAGAAGACAGTTACTTCTACAGTCTCTGTAACCTTCGACGTTAATTAAGTCTGAAAAACTAAAGAGGAATATTGCCGTGCGAACCACGGCGATATTCAGATGCTGCTAACACTTTAGCAATCGCGCTACGAGTCTGATCAGGTTCAATCATTTCATCGACTGCGCCGATTTCAATAGCGCGCGCAACTCCGCCTGAAACTCGCTCATGTTCTGCGGCCAGTTCTAGTTCGGTATCTGCGCGTTGAGATTCAGGAAGATCAGCGAGCAATCTGCGATGCAACACACGCACTGCAGCAACTGCTCCCATCACAGATACTTCTGCTTGTGGCCAGGCAAAGACGCGGGTAGCGCCAAGAGATTTAGAGTTCATCGCAACAAAGGCGCCGCCGTAAGCCTTACGGGTAATGACGGTAACGCGCGGAACAACAGATTCCGCAAAAGCGTGCAATAACTTCGCGCCGCGACGAACAGCGCCCTCCCATTCTTGGCCGATGCCCGGTAAGAAGCCAGTCACATCTGCAATCACGATGAGCGGAATTCCAAAAGCATCACAGGTGCGCACAAAGCGCGCCGCTTTTTCACCTGCTGCAGAATCGAGAACGCCACCGATCACTTGTGGGTTATTTGCAATAACACCCACTGTCCGGCCACCAAGCCGCCCGATAACTGTGGTCATATTTTCAGCCCACATATCGAGCAGCTCTAGCTTTTCACCATCGCTATCGAGAATTGCATCAACGAGCGGATGGACTTCATAGATTCGTTGCGAGGCTTCAGGAACTAAGTGCGCCAGTGGTACATCGGCGACATCCGCGGCCATCAACCCTTGGTTGGCAAAGAGTGAGACGAGATCTTGGATTTCGCGATAGGCAATCTCTTCAGTCGGCGCAATCACGTGAGCAACGCCAGAGTTCTTACTGTGCGCTTCAGGTCCACCCAACAACGCCATATCTACAACGTCCCCAGTTACAGATTTCACGACATCAGGGCCTGTCACAAAGATACGACCTTCAGGTGCAAGTACAACAACATCGGTGAGCGCTGGACCGTAAGCGCCTCCACCTGCAGTTGGTCCTAAGACGAGTGAGAGTTGTGGAATACGACCACTTGCTGTGACCATCGCTTGGAAAACTTCGCCAAAAGCGTTGAGAGATGCCACGCCATCGCTAAGCCGAGCACCACCTGAGTGCCAGATACCAATGACGGGAACTTGTGCACCCATTGCAGCGCGATAGGCCTGAACAATTACCTGCGAACCTTCGATACCGAGTGCGCCACCTTTAATGGTGGGATCGGATGCAAAGACAACAACCTTGTTTCCTTTAATAAGCCCTGTGGCAGCAACCATTCCGCAATCAGTGCGCGGCAGAAGTAGTTCGTACT
>CAZHPQ010000104.1:0-2012 GCA_964533845.1 uncultured Candidatus Planktophila sp. | reverse complement strand
CCTGGGCAGTCAACGTGTGCGTAGTGACGCTTCTCTGTCTGGTACTCGATGTGAGCGATAGAGATTGTGATACCGCGCTGGCGCTCTTCTGGAGCCTTATCAATCTGATCAAAAGGTGTGAATGGGTTTACATCTGGATACTTGTCGTGCAACACCTTTGAGATCGCAGCAGTAAGTGTTGTCTTACCGTGGTCAATGTGGCCGATGGTACCGATGTTAACGTGCGGCTTATTACGCTCGAACTTGGCTTTTGCCATTTTGGTTCCTCTTTCGTTTCCTAGTGCTTAGTTATTAGGGGTTGTGCTTTTTGATTTATTAGGGTTATTCGCCGCGAACTTTCGCAATGATTTCCTTTGCGACGTTGCCTGGAACTTCGGCATAGCTGTCGAATTCCATGCTGTAGCTCGCGCGACCTTGTGTTCTGGAGCGGAGATCTCCGACATAGCCGAACATCTCTGACAACGGAACTAGCGCCCTAACAACGCGGGCACCTGACCGCTCATCCATGGCCTGAATTTGGCCACGACGACTGTTGAGATCGCCGATGACATCACCCATGAAGTCTTCAGGGGTAACAACTTCGACTTTCATCACTGGTTCGAGAATTGCAGGATCAGCAAGCTTTGCTGCTTCCTTAAACGCTGCGATACCAGCCACCTTGAATGCGAGTTCCGATGAGTCAACATCGTGATACGCGCCGTCAAGAAGAGTTACTCGTACATCTGTAAGTGGATATCCAGCAAGAGGACCTGCTGTCATCGCTTCTTTACATCCTGCATCTACGGAAGGGATGTACTCCTTCGGTACACGTCCACCAGTGACCTTGTTGACGAATTCGTATCCGCCTTCAATTTCTCCTGTTGGAAGAGGTTCGATAGCAATCTGAATCTTTGCAAACTGTCCAGAACCACCAGTCTGCTTCTTGTGTGTGTAATCGTGGCGAGCAACTGGCTTACGAAGTGTTTCGCGATAAGCAACCTGTGGCTTACCGACGTTAGCTTCAACCTTAAATTCACGACGCATACGATCAACAAGAATTTCAAGGTGAAGTTCGCCCATACCAGCGATGATTGTCTGGCCTGTCTCTTCATCTGTGTTGACGTGGAATGTTGGATCTTCTTCAGATAGACGCTGAATTGCAACGCCAAGTTTTTCTTGGTCACCCTTTGTCTTTGGCTCGATAGCGACCGAGATAACTGGTGCTGGGAAGTCCATTGATTCAAGGATTACTGGCTTGGCAGGATCGCAGAGAGTTTCGCCTGTTGTTGTGTCCTTAAGACCCATAACCGCAACGATCATTCCAGCGCCAACATTGTCACGCTCTTCGCGCTTATTGGCGTGCATTTGGTAGATCTTGCCGATGCGCTCTTTGCGGTTCTTTGTTGAGTTTAGAATGGTTGAACCGGTCTCGAGGACACCTGAGTACACACGGATAAATGTGAGCTTTCCTAGGTGTGGATCGGTCATGATCTTGAAGGCAAGTGCTGAGAATGGTTCTTCATTCTTAGGAAGACGTGAAAGTGGCTTCTCTGCATCGTTCATTTCGGTACCGACGATTGCATCGATATCAAGTGGAGATGGGAGGTAGCGAGTTACTGCATCGAGCATTGGCTGAACGCCCTTGTTCTTAAATGCAGAACCAGTAAGAACTGGTGAAAGCTTGGCAGCGATTGTTGCGCGACGGATACCAGCAATAATTTCACTTTCGGTTGGTTCTTCGCCACCGAGGTACTTCTCCATAATTTGATCATCATTTTCAGCAAGTGTTTCGATCATGTCATGGCGTGCTTGCTTAGCCTTATCGAGCATGTCAGCAGGAATCTCTTCGACTGCGTAATCCTCGCCCTTCTTTGTTTCGCCACGCCATACAAGAGCCTTCATTGCGATGAGGTCGACGACGCCGATGAAATCTGATTCGTTTCCGATTGGAAGCTGAAGTACGAGAGCTACAGCGTTAAGGCGATCCTTGATCATGCCTACGCACTTATCGAATGATGCACCTGTGCGGTCAA
>CAZHPQ010000103.1:0-2013 GCA_964533845.1 uncultured Candidatus Planktophila sp. | reverse complement strand
GGACTTAACGATTCCATCGCGCGCAGAGTTGCGATGCGCTCTTGGATCGGTGGGTGGGTGCTAAACAACTTTGAAACCGTCTGTCCATCAAGTGGAGATTCAATCCAGATATGCGCAACCGCATTTGATTTCTGACGAACCACAGTTGTATCAGATGCCAGAACTTCAAGGGCCTTTCGTAGCCCAGTTGGATTACGTGTAAAGGAAACCGCTGTTGCATCAGCGAGAGATTCGCGCTTACGCGAAATGGCCGACTTCAACATGATTGCCGCGATTGGAGCTAGCAATAAAACCACCAGCGAAAGCGCGAGCGCCAAAGGGTTTGAACTTCTTTCGCGATCACGTCCGCCAAAGAACATCATGCGCATCAGAAAATCACTCAAGATAGCGATAGCACCGGCAGTAGTTGCAGCAACAGCTGATACCAAGGTGTCGCGATTGGCAACGTGGGCAAGCTCGTGTGCAATGACGCCCTGGAGTTCGTCGCGGTCCATGACTTCAAGGATGCGCGTTGTAAACGCAATTAGCGCATGGTCGGGATCGCGGCCTGTAGCAAAGGCGTTTGGAGCAGTATCTTCAACGATTGCCACCTTTGGCATCGGTAGCCCACTTGCAATCACTACTTCTTCAATAACATTAAAGAGTTCCGGTGCATCTTCACGCGTGATGAGCTTTGCACCAGTCATTGTTAAAACTAATTTATCTGAACCGTAATACGAACCCCATACACCGATGAGTGAAAAACCAATGGCCATCGGCACCATCGTGGATGCAGTGCCAACGCCAAAGTAAGTCATTGCAGCGTATGTAACGAGCCATGTAAGCAGACCCATTGATGCTAAGAGGAAATAAGTTTTCCCTTTATTGGCTGACTGCAGAGCACGGAATTGATTCTCGGCCATGGTTAAAAAGAGTTAGAACTTTACGTTTGGCACGTTGCGATCTGCTGGATCTTCTACTTCATAGAATTCGCGAGCGCTGACTTTGGCAAGCCCAGAAAAGAAGCTAGAAGGAATAGTTGCAACCGCTGTATTAAGCGCACGCACATTGTCGTTATAGAACTGGCGCGCAAAGGAAACTTTATTTTCAGTTGTTGAGAGCTCTTCTTGTAGTGATAAGAAGTTTGCTGATGCCTTGAGATCTGGATACGCCTCAGCAACTGCAAGCAGTCCACGAAGAGCGTTGGTAAGTGCGCCATCTGCTGCAGCTACATCGGCCACAGTTGATGCTGATGTTGATTTTGCGCGGGCTGCAACGACTGCATCAAAGGTGCTCTTTTCGTGAGCGGCATAACCCTTAACGGTTTCAACCAAATTTGGAATCAGATCTGCACGACGCTTGAGTTGCACTTCAATTTGTGCAAATGCTTCATCAACTGTGATGTTCAGTCTGACAAGACGGTTGTATTGCGCGATAGCAAAGACGACGAGTAAAACGATTGCGCCGATAACGATAAATTCCATAACTATTTCAACCCCTTAAAGGTGGTAGGTATTCCCGCCCTAGAAGAATTATCCGGCGTAGGACCGGCTAGGGCTACTTGATTTTGCTCTTGTGGAAATTCATAAAGGAACGGCTTGGGGTAGGCCCACGCTGTCCTTGGTAGCGAGATGCGTAAATCGCTGAACCGTATGGATGTTCTGCAGGAGATGAGAGCTTAATCAGGCAGAGCTGACCGATTTTCATACCTGGGTATAACTTCACAGGAAGGTTGGCAACGTTGGAAAGTTCGAGAGTGATGTGGCCAGAAAATCCTGGATCAATAAACCCGGCTGTGGAGTGCGTCAAAAGTCCGAGGCGGCCAAGAGATGACTTTCCTTCTAAGCGGCCGGCAATGTCATCTGGAAGTGTGATTACTTCGTAGGTGCTGGCAAGAACAAATTCACCTGGGTGCAAGATAAATGCCTCATCATCTTCGGCGATGACTTCGCGTGTGAGCTCAGACTGTTCGATAGATGGGTCGATCACTGAATACTTATGGTTTTCAAAGACGCGGAAGAACTTATCCAGGCG
>CAZHPQ010000102.1:0-2019 GCA_964533845.1 uncultured Candidatus Planktophila sp. | reverse complement strand
TTCGCTTTGTCAGCACCCACCTTGAATCTTTATGGGATGGCAATAAAGTGCCAAAGGCTGCTGATCAAGCACGACAATTAGTTGCTGATCTAACAAAAACTAAATCTCCCATAGTTGTGATTGGTGATTTCAACTCTGATCCACGCGATCCTCGTGCAAAGGGTTTTGCTAACCCAGGAGAACAACCTGAAGCCAGCGAGAAATGTCCAACGGAATCTTCACTCTGCAACGCCTATAAAGTCATGCGTGAAGCTAACTTCACAGATGCCGGCCCTGATGCCAGTGACCCAGCAACTTTCACCTGGGGAATGAACGCGTTACTAACTGGCGCAGATTCTGCACGGAGAGCTGCAGCGAAAGAGATGGGTAACGACTTTGGCTTTACCGATCGCCTCGATTACATCTTTATTAAGAATGGAATTGATGTTCTGACTTCAAAGATCATTGGGCAAGCGCCACCTTACGGAAGCGACCATGCCGGAGTCGTTTCGCAACTGCGCATTACTGCCGAGGGTTCAGTCGTCAGCGAAGCTCTCGATGCGCACTCGCGTTTGCCGATTTCATTCTGGGAGGGCGTCGGCCTTCTCTTGCTCGCCCTAATCGCCTGGAGAATTGTGCGGAGAATTCGCCGTCGCTAGGGCGGTAGACTTCACCCACACTTGGAGACGTCGCATAGCCCGGTCGAGTGCGCCTCACTGCTAACGAATTAATGAATCGTTGCCTTCACCACAGAGTTTTTTGTCTAAGACACAGGAGGTAAAGTTTTTGGGTTGGCAGCAAAAATTGAAGACCAATTGCGATTTAAAGCCATCTAGAAAAAAGATTTGAGTTCTTAAGTTACCAGATGTTGAGCAGTGGTTAAGGTAGGCTATCATTTGGGTGGCAGATTGAATTGAATAGTCTGCAATAACTCAGTTCCCATTCAAAGAAATCATTGAAAGGTTATCAAAATTAGGACAATAAAAAATGATATCTAGAATTGGAAAATCTCTAGAAGATGTTCTTTGGTTTCAAGAGGATTTTGTAAGTAATGAAGAATCCCTTTTGCATCGTCAGCAAATAGTAGAGGCTGAGTATATCAAAGGCCCAGATAGAATCTCTTGCATTCTTTGCTCCTCACCCTTAAGTTTGAGCAATAAGTGGTATAAGCGTGGAATGATTCGATACATCTTTTGTGTAACCTGCGGGCACGTTAATGGCAGCCATCTTGAAACCGAGAGTTTCATGGCATATGCATATACAGACGAAGCATCAAAAAATCTGAAGAAACCGTATGACTCGGAATTTAGTTCTGGAAATATGTTTTTAGAGTTTGAACAAACCGTAAAACGCATTTATCTGCCAAAGGCCTATTTCCTTCGGGATGTGCTTGAAAGCAAAGGTTTGGACATTGCAAAAATTAAGATTATAGATTTTGGTTGTGGTGCGGGTCACTTCATTTCAGCGCTTGAGAGAGCAGGCTTTAGAAATATTGCAGGTATTGAAACGCTTCAATCAGCATTGGATTTGTGTGTGCAAAACGGAATTGATTCCGGAAAGTTAAAACTGATAAACCATTCTCAAACTTATGACGTGCTTAAAGAAATGGACTGTGATGTTTTGACCATGATGTGCGTGTTACCGCACTTGGGTGAGCCATTAAAGGCATTGACTGCTCTGCAAGAAAATAAAAAATGTGTGGCAACTTTTCAAAAGTTACCAAAATGGTCTTTTGCGACTTCTATTGAGTCTATTTTTCCAGAGAATAGATCAAGAGTTTTGGGCTCTGACCATACCTCTGTGTTTTCCATTGAGTCAATTGCATGGCTTGAGAAACAACTTGGTCTGACTGTTTGGGGAGATTGGAAATTTGGATCAGATTATTTAGATTTGTTCAGAAAGTTAGTGGCAAAAAGCAATAGTATAGAGATGACGGAAGAGCTTAGAGAAACTTTACGGAATCAGTGGCTCCAAATTGCAGAAGAGGCTCAGTTACTACTGGATGGTTCAGGTCAGTCGTCGGAATTACATGTTGTGTGG
>CAZHPQ010000101.1:0-2100 GCA_964533845.1 uncultured Candidatus Planktophila sp. | reverse complement strand
CAACTGACTGGTCTCTGGACTGATTTGATGATCGAGATGCGTTCCTGGATTTCAGATTTTGTGCCGGTGATCTAATGAGCCAGAAGGTAGAAGTTCCAGAGATCGGATTTATTGCGCTGCTGCGATATGGCTGGCGTCAATTAACAAGTATGCGCACTGCGCTCATCCTCTTGATGCTCCTAGGAATTGCTGCAATCCCTGGCTCATTAATTCCACAGAGAATCACCAACCCCATCGCTGTACGTGATTTCTATATCAACAGTCCCAGCGAGGCTCGCTGGTATGACCGCTTCTATCTCTTTGATGTTTATGGCTCTCCGTGGTTTAGCGCTATCTACATACTTCTCTTCATCTCTTTGGCTGGCTGCGTTCTGCCACGTAGCGTCGAGCATTACAAAGCGATGCGCGCACAACCACCTGCGACTCCTCGAAACCTATCTCGATTGGAGTTTCACCAAGAGTTTGCAACCACATCTGGCGCTTTAGATCGCGCCAATGACTGGTTTGGCAAGAATCGCTTCCGCGTCAGGCGAGAAGGCAACTCACTCTCTGCTGAAAAGGGTTACCTGCGTGAGACCGGAAATCTACTTTTCCACCTGTCTCTCATTCTTATCTTGGTCGGTGTCAGCTTTGGTGCGCTCTTTGGTATGCGCGGTGAAGCGATCATCAATGTTGGAGAGCGCTTTATCAACGTTCCTACTACTTATGACTCACTCGCCTTGGGTAAGTTGACCAACGAAAAATCACTATCTCCATTTGAGATCAAGCTCGATCGATTCGTTGCAGAGTATGACCCCAGAACAAATCAACCTCGCGATTACACGGCGTGGGTAACAATCACAGAAGATGGCAAGAGCGAGAAGAAAGTATTGAAGGTCAATAAACCTCTGACTTTCGGCAGCTCTCGAGTTTACTTGCAAGCAAATGGTTATAGCCCCGTGGTTACAGTGCGAGATTCACAAGGAAATGTTGCGCTCCAAGGGCCTGTTCCATTCTTGCCTCAAGATGGGAACCTGCGTTCCATTGGCGCGATCAAAGTTCCTGATGCAAATCCGCCAGTGGGATTTGTCGGAAACTTTCTGCCAACAAACCAACGCCTTGAAGGACAAGGTTCAATCTCGATATTCCCTGAACTCTTAGACCCCAAGTTGCTCTTCTCAGTTTGGAAAGGTGACATGGGGCTCGACTCTGGCGTTCCTCAATCTGTGTATCGCTTAGATACTGAAACCCTTGAAAAAATTGGCTTAGGTTCAGTCAAACCTGGTGAGACATTTTCATACCCTGAGGGCTCCATCACACTGGAAACAGTTGTACCTTGGGTCAATCTGCAGATCGTGAAAGATCCCGGAAAGAACTATGCGCTCCTTGGAGGTATTGTTGCGGTTCTTGGATTACTTTCATCTTTATATGGACGTCGTAGAAGAATTTGGATTCGTGAGACAAGTACAGGTGTTGAAGTAGCTGGCTTATCTAAAAATGACGTGCCAGGACTTGAAGCAGAGATAGAGAACTTTATTCAAGCGGTAAAGGAAGGTAAGTAGTGATGACAGAGTGGGCCTACATCTCCAATAACCTGGTTTACGCTGCCATGGCTGTCTTTGCGCTCTCTTTTGTAGCCCATGCTTTTGAAACCGCCTTTGCAGTGCGCACTCCTGAGTCAAAAGATGCAACTACAGGAAGTAAGTTGGAAAAGAACCTTGATTACAAGCGCACTGAGAAGGCAGCCCGTATCGCTACAGCGCTGATGGCTCTTGGCTTCCTTCTTCTCTTTGGTGGAGTAATTGCCCGCGGTATTTCGAATCAGCATGTTCCATGGAGCAATATGTATGAGTTCTCAATTACAGGAGCTCTTGCATTTACTGGAGCATATTTAGCTGCGTTACGTAAATATGATCTACGTTGGCTTGGGCTCTTTGTGTCTCTAGCTGCGCTATTAACTCTTGGCACTGCCATTACCTTGCTGTATCGCGATAGCGCCCCACTTGTTCCGGCGCTTAACTCAACGTGGTTAGTTATTCATGTTATTGCAGCGATTATCTCTGGTGGAGTCTTCCTCTTTGCAAATATTGTCGCAGGCGCCTATCTCTATCTCGAACGACT
>CAZHPQ010000100.1:0-2104 GCA_964533845.1 uncultured Candidatus Planktophila sp. | reverse complement strand
GTGGCGAGTAAATCCAAGGTCAACATTAAGGACATGGAGTAAGAGTACGGAATTTATAACGTCTCTGCACAAAACTGCAAAAATGTTTCATTTCCGTCACAATTTGTGTGTTTACCTATCGCCCCTTGCTCTGCTTGCGTAGAGTTCGGCGCATGTCAAAGTCCAAGGGCCTGAGTAAAGATAAGAACTGGTGGCGCCAAGCCTCGGTTTATCAGATTTATCCACGAAGCTTCGCTGATTCCAATGGTGATGGCATTGGGGATATCAAAGGCATTACTTCGCGTATTCCATATCTTCAGTCTCTCAATATTGATGCCGTCTGGCTTAGCCCTTTCTATCCATCTGCACTAGTCGATGGAGGTTACGACGTCGACAACTACCGTGACGTGGATCCAAAGTTAGGAACACTTGCTGACTTTGACGAAATGCTTGCTGCTCTTCATAAGGTAGGCATTCGTGTTTACGTAGATATCGTTCCAAACCACTCTTCTAACTTGCATGAATGGTTTAAGGAAGCGATTGCTGCAAAGCCTGGTTCAAAAGCGCGTAACCGTTATATCTTCCGTGATGGTCGCGGTAAGAAGGGTGAGCTGCCTCCAACAGATTGGGTTTCACACTTTGCACCGAGCGCATGGACCCATGAATCTGCAATGGGTGGAAAACATAACCAGTGGTACATGCACTGGTTTGCACCAGAACAACCAGATTTCAACTGGGATAACCCGGAGATCCAAAAGGACTTTCTTAAGACTTTAAAGTTCTGGGCCGATCGCGGTGTTGATGCATTCCGTATCGATGTTGCACATGCCTTGAAGAAAGATTTATCAGAACCACTTCGCAACCTTGATGTTTTTGAAGGCCTTGAGCAGCGCGGAAACAAGGGCAAAGGCATTTTTGCCGACCGTGATGAGTTGTTTAAGATTTATAAAGAGTGGCGCAAACTCTTTAATTCTTACGACCCTCCACGTGTTGCCGTGGCTGAAGCATTTGTGCATCCGGATCGCTTACCGCTCTATGCCAGCACAAAGACTTTGGGTCAGTGCTTTGACTTCCGCTTTATTGAAACCCCATTTGAGGCAGGTGCATATCGCGCAGCGACACAGGAAGCTATCGAGCTAGCTGAAAAGAATAAATCGACATGTACCTGGACGCTTTCAAATCACGATCAAATCCGCCATGCAACAAAGATGGGACTTAACCCTGCAGTAAATCGCCGTGATTGGATGTTGAGCAATGGCACATCCCACCCACTGGATAAGGAATCTGGCACAAATAATGGGCTGGCGGCAACGCTCTATATCTTGGCGCTTCCTGGAAGTACTTATATGTTCCAAGGCGAAGAACTTGGGCTTCATGAAGTGACTGATATTCCAGAAAAAGATATCCAGGATCCTCAGTACTTGCGCAACCACAAGATTGATAAGGGGCGCGATGGCTGTCGCGTGCCCCTGCCATGGACAAAGTCAGGCTCATCATTTGGCTTTGGTACAGGCGGAGCACACTTGCCACAACCAAATTGGTTTGGCGATTACTCAGTAGAAGTGGAAGAGAAAGATGCGCATTCACCACTTGCCATCTATCGCCGCGCGCTAGAGCTACGTAAAGAGTTACAGACTAAAGAAGAGATTAAGTGGCATAAGACCAGCGATGTGTCAGTGCTTCACTTTTCAAGACCGAATGGCTGGAACTGCATCACCAACTTTAGAGCGCAGGAATACACAATGCCAAAGGGTGAAATCTTGCTCTCTTCTAAACCACTGGTAAATGGAAAAATTTCAGCTGGTACAACAGTCTGGTTTAAGAAGAAGTAACTCTTAAAGAACTAGGCGACTTTGATAATGTCGACTGCGAAGATAAGAGTTTCGTTAGGTTTAATCGGGCCAGCACCTGATGGTCCGTAACCCATATCTGGTGGGATAACCAAGAGGCGGCGTCCGCCCTCCTTTGCGCCCGGAAGACCCTTCTGCCATCCCTCAACAACTTGTGCCAATGGGAATGTTGCAGGTTCTCCTGACCATGAAGATTCGATGAGTTTTCCATCTGACCAAGTCATCAAGACATAGTGCACTGTCAGCGTTGAAGTAGGAAGAACTTCTGCACCTGT
>CAZHPQ010000099.1:0-2132 GCA_964533845.1 uncultured Candidatus Planktophila sp. | reverse complement strand
GGCTATGGCGACGGCGAATGGACTGATTCTGCAGTGCGTAGATACGTGCGCGATGCCGGCGATTTACTGACACATTTACACGTACTTACACGCGCTGATTGCACGACTCGTAACGCTAAGAAGGCTGAACGTTTGGCTCGAACATATGACAGCTTGGAAGAGCGCATCGCTAAATTGGCTGCGGAAGAAGAACTTTCCAAGATTCGCCCAGATCTAGATGGCGCACAAGTCATGAAGTTACTCGGGATCTCACCATCTGCTGATGTCGGTAAAGCGCTCGATTTTCTGATGGAGCTACGAATGGAACACGGCCCACTTGGTGAAGAGCGCGCGACCGAAGAGCTAATTCAGTGGTGGAAAGCTAGACGGCATCCCTAAGAAAGAACTTCTTTGGGCGCAGTAAGACTGTTGCAGCAGCTGCCCACGCCAGCGATACGACTAGCGGCAACAACCATGAATCACCAGAGAGCGGCAATATCAGGGCTGCAAATAGTGAAGATAGAACAATGGCGCCGTTAACAACAACATCGTAAACAGCAAAGACGCGACCACGGAAGAAGTCATCAATCTTTGACTGTACTAACGCATCATTGGTCACCTTTAAACTTTGACCACAGAGCGCAGTAAAAAATGCAGTTGCAGCAAGCAACACAGGATTGCGATCGATAACTAATAAGAGCGCGCTGACACTAGTTGCCGTCATGGAAAGCCGCATCCAACGATGACGTCCAACTTTTGCAACACCGCGTGGAGCAATCAGTGCACCGATAACAAAACCAATTGCTGCGATGCTGAGAGTAAAACTCAAACCTGCGAGCCCTGCTTCACTATCGGCAGGATCATTAAAGGTATTTCGCTCAAGTAAGAGAGCGGTCAACGTCAGCGCGGTTAAACCACCGCGATGGATTGCAACAGCGACAATGCCACGCGCTGCATCGGTGTGGTTACCCAAGAAGGCAAAGCCTTCACGCATCTCACGTAAGCCTTGCGTGAAGCTGGCCTTCACAATCTCGTGCGGGCGTGGACCAATCTCAGATTTTGCCAATAGAGAGGTAAGAAGCGCCGCAATTAAGTAACCCCCAGACGCGGCAACAATGAGCGCGGCATCAGAGTGATCTGCAGATGCTGTTGCATCAACAATTTTACGGAGACCCAGACCAAGTCCTCCTCCAAGTACAACCCAGACCGAACCACCTGTGACAGCAAGAGCATTAGCTGTAATCAGGTTTTGTGGAGTTGTCATCAAAGGAATACCAGCTGAAAGTCCAGCCAGGATAAGTCTATTAACGCCAAATGCAATTAAAACAAAAGCTGTGATAACAACTCCGGTGTAATCGTTATAGATAAGGAAAGCGATAACTAAGAGGTTTGCTGATCGCGAGAGGTTTGAAAAAAGAATTGCGCGCTGTCTAGAGAAGCGATCTAAGAGAGTTCCAACAAAGGGTCCAATGACTGAGTAAGGAAGGAGAACAACAGCAAAGGCAATAGCAGCATTGGTGGCGCTGGCTTGGCGTTCAGGTGAGAAGAGAACAAACGAAGCCAACGCACTTTGAAATAGCCCATCGGTAAATTGCCCAGACCAACGAACACGCAGCAATCGGAAGAGCTTCTTATCTCTCACCAATTGCCACAGTGTTAACTGTTGGGTTAACTGTTGGGTCATACGAGAAGCGTAGTTAATGAAAGAGGATTATTCTTCTCTTACTATGAAAACAAAGCGAGGATTCATCGATTATTCACTCGATAAGCGGGCGACCCTGCTCGCACTCTTTCGCGGAGTTGTTGATGCATGTGATGCAGATCCATACTTAATGCGCGCTGCTAAATATCATGGTGAGAAGGCAGATAGAAAGTGCCCAGTCTGCAAGAAGGATTCTTTAGTTGAACTTCGTTACACATTTGGCGATCAACTTGGCCAATTTTCTGGGCGTATCAAAAACGATGGCGAGCTATTAGAGATGGAGAGAGAATTTGGCGAATTCTCGGTGTACGTCGTTGAAGTGTGCCGTGAGTGTTCATGGAACCATCTCTGCTCCACCTATCTACTAGGCGATGGCCGTGAGCGTAAAGCACCAAGGAGACAACGAACACTTGAGGATGAGGACTTTGCTTCGCCATCGATGCGGTAATTG
>CAZHPQ010000098.1:0-2221 GCA_964533845.1 uncultured Candidatus Planktophila sp. | reverse complement strand
ACGGTTTTTTGCAGATTTTTGCAGTTTACGCGTGGGTGGTTTGCAGCCTTACGACCTTGAGGTTGTTGGCTCCGGCTAGGGGCGCAACCGTGGTCAGGGCAGTCTCCACAAAGACCAAGTTGGTCAGGACGACTGTGCCGCCAGCCGCAAAGACTTCAACTGAACCGCGATCAACGATAACCCGAATATCTATTTCACCTTTTTCGATAGCAATTTCCTGGAGCGTTGGTGCATCTAAATCGTTCCATGCGTGTGATGTATCTACATATAACTTCTGGTTGCGCACACCGATTTCAACATAGCGTTGATCGCTTTCGCAGATGCGGATTGCGCCATCTGAAGTTGTAAAGGAAACCTCAGGAAAACCATCTGGGTGGTTAATTGGGGTTTGAATGATGCGATCACCTCGTAGCGAAAGCTCTCGCGGTAACGTCATGGCGCTGCGCCATGGATCAGTTGGAACTTTGCCGGCGTAATGCCAGTTGCTCATCCATCCTAAAAAAATCTTTTTCTTATCTGGCGCATTTGAAAAAGTTACGCCCGCATAATTGTCGCGGCCGTAATCAAGCCATCTTGTCTGCAGATCATCGGCGATAAATTCTTTACCGTTCCATTGCCCAATAAAGTATTGAGTACCTGAACCAACTTGGTATCCGCCCGGGTTAAGTGAAACAAGGAGAACCCATTTGTCATCGAATTGAATCAAGTCGGGGCATTCCCATACCCCACCAACTTCAGCAGCTGGACCGAAGTTGCTTAGGTGAGTCCAGCTCTTTAGGTCAGGGGATGAATAGAAAGAGATTTTGTAATCATTAGCTAACGCCACAGTCATAATCCACTGGTTATCAATCCACTGCACCTTGGGATCGCGAAAGTTCTTGGCGTTGATATCGAGTACTGGGTTGCCTTCGTATTTGGTAAAGGTCGCGCCTTCATCAACGCTAAATGCTAAGCACTGTGATTGGTTGCTTTCATCGTTTTGATGCTCGGTATAAATCGCAACTATTGGTGGGTTATCTGTTGTGCCAAACCCACTTGTGTTATTGATATCTACAACTGCGCTACCTGAAAAGATTCCTGAGGTTGGTGTGCAGGCGATTGCAACAGGTTGTTCTTGCCAGTTATAGAGATCAGTACTTGTTGCATGTCCCCACGACATGTTGCCCCAGACATTCGCCTGCGGATTATGTTGAAAGAAGAGGTGATATTTGCCTTTGTAATAGACCAAGCCATTTGGGTCATTCATCCAGTTGCGATCTGGTGTGAAGTGAAACTGTGGGCGATATTTCTCGTTGCGGAATTCGCCAGTTGGGTGCGCAATCACGGCACGTACCTTATCCTCACGGGTATGGAATTCATTACCAACCTATTTGATGCCTCCGCGGTGGTCTCAACTCTTGGTCTTATCGGAGTTTTGGCGATCATCTTCATGGAGACAGGCTTATTAATTGGTTTGGTATTTCCCGGTGGAGAAGTTGTCTTCCTTGCAGGTATCGCAGCATCGGGTGCGGGCTCGGCCGTATTGGGAGATGCCAAACTCTCAGCGCCTTGGCTCTTCGCGCTGGCACCCGTTGCTGCAATTGTCGGCGGCGAAGTTGGGTATTGGTTTGGGAAGAAGTACGGGCGACGCTTCTTTGATCGCCCTGAAAGCCGCTTCTTTAATCAGAAGATGGTCAACACCACCGAAAAGTGGTTGCTTAAATACGGACCACGTAAGGCGCTGATCTTCGGTCGTTTTATTCCTTTTGCCCGCACGCTGATTAACCCGGTCTGCGGCGTTGTGCACTTAGAGCGCAAGCTCTTCTCAACCTGGAACGCAATTGGAGCAATCATATGGACCCAGGTTGCGATGGGAATTGGTTACTTGCTCGGAGATGCCATTGAAGGATCGGTAAACACTTATCTCTACCCAATCATTGCCTTGATTGTTTTAGTTACTTTGGTCCCAATGGCCATTGAGATATTTAAAGAGTGGCAATCAAAAAGATATAAGAAGTAGTTACAAACCTAAATCTTGCAGTGAATACGCTGCATAGTATTTATAGCCTGCATCAAGGATTGCTTGCTTTGCGCCACGTTCAACTATGACGGCAACGCCAACCACGATTGCACCGGCTTCCTTGAGCGCTTCTACTGCAGTAAGGACTGAACCACCTGTAGTTGATGTGTCTTCGACTGCTAAGACGCGCTTGCCGACAACATCTGGGCCTTCGATGCGGCG
>CAZHPQ010000097.1:0-2311 GCA_964533845.1 uncultured Candidatus Planktophila sp. | reverse complement strand
TTAATGGGATAGATATCTTGATACTTCTTGGGTGGGTTCTCTGCGTATGCAATTGAGCCATCTGGGCGAGTGGTGAAGAACTCAGGGTGCTCTTTCACCCACGGGTGATCAGGGGATGCCTGTAGCGCAAAGTCCATCGCTACTTCTAGGCCGTTCTTCTTGGCACTTTTCACAAAGCTTTCGAAGTCAGCAAGAGTTCCGAGTTCTGGGTTGATGGCATCGTGGCCACCTTCTTTATTTCCAATCGCCCAAGGAACTCCAGGATCTGTGGCCGATGGCGTCAAGGTGTTGTTTTTACCTTTGCGAAAATTTGTACCGATGGGGTGCACGGGAGGTAGATACAAGATATCGAAGCCCATCGCTGCAACTGCAGGAAGACGAAGTTCTGCGGTCTTAAAGGTGCCAGAAATTACTGCGCCATCTGCGCCAACTTTTGCGCCTTCGCTACGGGGGAAGAATTCATACCAAGAGCCAACTAGCGCCCGTTCGTGATCTGCGCGGATAGGAAAGTGCTCTGTTGAGCTAACAAGTCTGCGTAGCGGGTTGGCCGCGAAGTAAGAGCGAATGACTTCAGTTGAAGTCTGCGAGAAACGATTCATGGCAGATAGCGTTGAATCACCGAGCGCCTTGATAGCAGGGGAAAGCAGTGACTTAGCCGATGGATCTTGCTCTAACTTCTCTTCAAAAATCTTTTTACCGATTGCACACATGAGCTCAGCATCGATATCGGCTGGAATCTTGATTTCAGCATCATGCAACCAGGTAGCAAAGGGGTGATCGTAAGAATCGATTGTGAAGGTGAAATCCCCTCGTGCCGGAATAGTTACCGCACCTTCATAGACATCTCCGCCGTGCCATTTCTCGTGCATAACTGCACGGGCAATCTCTTTCTGAGCGCTGTCATAGAGAACTACATCGGCGCCAAGAGCGTCGTGGCCTTCACGGAATATGGTTGCACTGACTGGAATTACTTCACCGGCGATTGCCTTTACAGGAACGAAATCTCCCCCGAAGAGAACTACAGGGGAGATGTCGGTGACAGGAATTCGATTAATCAACCTGAACCTTCGGTATTTCCAGCATCTGCTGAACGTACATCGAAAATACGGTACTTATCAATAGCTTCTTGAACTACTGCTTCCTTCACTTCGCCAGCCTTTGCTAGCTCTGCCAAGGTTGCGACAACGATTGATTCAGCATCAACCTTGAAGTGGCGACGAAGTGCGCCACGAGTATCCGAAAGTCCAAATCCATCTGTGCCCAGTGAGTGGAATTGATTTGGAACCCATGGAGAGATTTGATCTTGGACAGCGCGCATAAAGTCAGAGACAGCGATGACTGGACCTTCTGTGCCCTTGAGTTTGTCGTAGACATAGGCAGTCTTCTTATCTTTTGGATTGAGCATGTTGTGGCGATCGACAGCAAGTCCATCGCGACGAAGTTCATTCCATGAAGTCACAGACCAGACAGCGGCAGCAACGCCCCAATCTTCTGCGAGCAACTTCTGCGCCTTAACAGCCCAGTTAACTCCAACGCCAGATGCCAAGATCTGCGCATTCTTCTTACGCTGCTTTGCAGCAGGTGAGTAGAGATAAATTCCCTTGAGCAGACCTTGTAGATCCAAGTTCTCTGGCTCTGCAGGCTGAACATATGGCTCGTTGTAAACAGTGAGGTAGTAGAAGATGTTCTCACTATTTTCTCCGTACATACGACGTAGACCATCTTTAAAGATATGTCCTACTTCGTAAGCAAAGGCTGGGTCATAGGCGACAACTGCAGGGTTGGTCGCTGCCAACAAGTGTGAATGACCATCTTCGTGTTGCAGTCCTTCGCCGTTAAGCGTTGTGCGACCAGCAGTTGCTCCCATCACGAAGCCACGAACTAACTGGTCAGCTGCTGCCCAGAAGGCATCGCCTGTGCGCTGGAAGCCAAACATTGAGTAGAAGATGTAGATAGGAATCATCGGTTCATCATGTGTTGAGTATGAAGAGCCCACTGCAGTAAAGGAGGCAACGGAACCTGCTTCGTTGATACCTTCGTGCAGAATGACACCCGATGTTGATTCCTTGTAGGACAACATCAATTCACGATCCACCGCAAGGTACTGCTGACCATGTGGTGAGTAAATCTTCAGCGTTGGGAAGAGTGAATCCATACCGAAGGTACGCGCCTCATCAGGAATGATTGGTACCAAACGGTGGCCAAGTCCTGGATCCTTCACCAAATCCTTAAGCATGCGAACAAATGCCATGGTGGTTGCAATTTCTTGAGTTCCTGAGCCACGGCGCACTGATTCGTATGCATCATCTGC
>CAZHPQ010000096.1:0-2486 GCA_964533845.1 uncultured Candidatus Planktophila sp. | reverse complement strand
CAATCTGGTTACACAATGGCAAAGGTAAAAGAGAATAATTCGGCTAGCAGCTGCTGGTCTGTCATCAATGGAAATGTCTACAACTTAACCCAGTGGATCAATTCGCATCCAGGCGGACCATCTGTAATCCGCGGAATGTGTGGAGTAGATGGTTCTGCCTCATTTAATGGTCGCCACCGCGGTCAAGGCAGCCCAACTGCCACATTGGCTAGCTATCTACTTGGCCCACTCGCTAAGTAATCTGCGCTAAAGTAAAAAATGTGAGCATTAACGAAGCAACTCTTATCTACGACGGCGATTGCCGTCTCTGTCAGGCAAGTGTTAATTGGCTCCGATTTAAGTTAGATATTGCAGCCGTTCCTTTTCAAAGCGCAAACCTTGAGCGCTTTGGTTTAACCCGTGAAGAATGCGCGAAAGAGGTCATCGTTCACACAGCCAGTGCCACCTATCGAGGCGCTGCAGCTGTTGCTTATCTACTGCGCGCTCGGGGCAATAGGTTTGCTTCCCTTCTCGTCACAGCATCAGGTCCTCTTGGTCGAGTCGGCTATCACTGGGTTGCCACGCACCGAAATTCAGCGCCCATTAAGTTACTTACACGCCTTCTTGAACGTCAGCGCTAGTTTCAAAGAGAAGTAAAAGACCTATCATCACACCATGTCATTAGCACTTGTCACCGGCGCATCCCGTGGAATCGGTCGCGAAATAACTCTGGCGCTTGCCGCCGCTGACCATCACGTTATTGCCGTTTCGCGCACACCTGGTGCTGAAACCAACCCCAACATCACCACAATCGCTTGCGATATCAGCGACATCAGCGCTGTTACCAAACTGCAAGCAGATGTTGCATCTCAACACGGACCAGTCCACATTCTTGTTAATGCAGCTGGAGTTTTTGGCCCCATCGCACTGATTAAAGATTCTGATCCGAGCGAATGGGTTGAGACCATCATGATCGACACCATCGCCGCCTATTACACATCTCGCGCGTTCTTGCCTGCGATGCTTGATAACAAATGGGGCCGCATCATCAATGTCAGCTCTGCCGCGGCCTTGCATCAACCAGGCAAACTCAATAGCGCCTATGCCACAGCTAAAGTTGCACTGAATCAATTCACGCGCCACCTAGCTGCAGAAATTAACGGCTCAGGAGTTACAGCAAATGTCATTCACCCCGGCGATGTGCGCACTGAGATGTGGGCAGATATCAAAGCAAAGGCAGATGCACTTGGTGCCGATGGCGCAGATTACAAAGCCTGGGTTGATTGGGTGGAAGAAACTGGGGGAGATGCACCCACTAAAGCTGCAGACCTAATTCTGAAGTTAATCGGCGATGAATCCGCAGATACCAATGGGCTCTTCTGCTGGATTGATAACCCGCTACAAGCGCCGATCCCAAGTTGGGATAAGCCAAACGATTCTCGCCCCTGGCTATAACTACTTCTTTAAGGTGCGAGCTCGTTCCAAACTTGTTGGCCATTTGATTGTGACTCCCAATTTTTCTGCAGCATATAAAGCCCAACGTGGATTACGTAACATCTCTCTACCTAAGAAGATTGCATCTGCCTCTCCTGTAACCACGATGTGATCTGCCTGCTCTGGTTCGGTAATCAGACCTACAGCAGAGGTAAGAATTCCTGCCTCGGTACGAAGAGCTGTTGCAAAGGGAACTTGGAAGCCAGGCTTTACATCAATCTTGGCGTTATGGATTGCGCCACCACTTGATGCATCAATTAAATCAACGCCGAGTACTTTTAACTCTTTAGCAAGTTCTACTGAATCAATCAGATTCCAACCGCCATCTGCCCAGTCGCTGGATGAGATACGGACAAAGAGGGGAGTACCTTCAGGAATCACCTTGCGCACAGCGCGCACCACTTCAAGTAAGAAGCGAATGCGGTTTTCAAAACTTCCACCATATTCATCGGTGCGATGGTTCATCAGCGGTGAATAGAACTGATGAAGCAAATATCCATGAGCTGCATGGATTTCAATGACATCAAAGCCAGCCTTTACTGAGCGTTCGGCCGCAGATGCAAAGGATTGAACCAACTCTGCAATCTCTGCCACCGTTAATTCTCGTGGGACTGGATAACCTTCAAAGGCCACAGCTGATGAAGAGACCGCTTCCCATCCGCCCTCTGCAGGGCTGGCCATTAAATGGTCATCCCAAGGTCTCATCGTTGATGCTTTACGACCTGCATGAGCTAATTGAATTCCCATCTTCACGCCAAAGCGATGAGCAAATTCGATCATCGGCGTAAATGCCGCAGCGTGCGCATCATCTTCAATTGATGGACAGCCAATAGAGATTCGACCTTCAGGCACTACTCCGGTTGCTTCAACCATGATCAACCCTGGACCACCTGTTGCAAAGGCGCCCAAGTGCACTTGATGCCACTGCCCAACAACCCCATTGACTGCTTCGTACTGACACATCGGTGAAACCCAAGCACGGTTAGAAAATTCAACATCTCGGATCTGCAACG
>CAZHPQ010000095.1:0-2574 GCA_964533845.1 uncultured Candidatus Planktophila sp. | reverse complement strand
AGGCCTTTAGCCGCAGACCCTGTGAGCTCTGAGTATTTAAATGTCTTCTGGTATTCGGCATTTGCTGCCAATAAATCATCGAAAGATTCGTGAGGGAAAGAGTTGTTCATAGTTTTCAACTCCTTCTAAGAAATGTCGGAGTAATTCTGGAGCCCCCCATCCGGATTGAACGGATGACCTGCTCATTACAAGTGAGCTGCTCTACCACTGAGCTAGGGAGGCGTACTGCGGGCGTAATTATGGCAGTTATCGCCAGATTGTAAAAATCGCTCTATTTCGCCCTTCAAATCAACACTTTGGAGGTCATCTGGGCTGTAGTTATTGCGGGGCGCTAATGAGAGGATTACCGCCATGTTGCCGAACTATTGGATGAGCCCAGAAACAAACTCAATCAACCGTTTGCCGATGCTTAACATCGAACACTTTGAAACTATTTCACTCGATGGCACTTGGCGCTTTCAACTACTGCGCTCTCCTAACGATCAATCACGTAAGAAGTGGACTTCAATTCCGGTCCCAGGCTTATGGACAATGCAGCCAACAAATGACACTTTCTTTGATAAACCAATTTACACAAACGTTCAGATGCCATGGGATCACGTTGCGCCAGAAGTACCGGCCGAGAACCCAACTGGTATCTACGAGCGCGATTTTGATCTACCGCAATCATGGGATGGTAAGAGAATCGTTCTTCATTTAGGGGGATATGAATCAGTAGCGGTAATTACCGTAAACGGAACAGAAGTTGGTCTTACAAAAGACTCTCGTCTTGCTGCTGAATTCGATATCACCTCATTCATTAAGGCGGGGCGTAACACTGTACGAATTGCAGTGACCAAATGGTCTGATGCCACATACATCGAAGATCAAGATCAATGGTGGCACGGAGGCATTACTCGCTCTGTAAAGTTGTATGCAACCGACCTTGTCTACATCGAAAAGTTTGCAACAACTGCAGGCCTTAAGGCAGATGGCATAACTGGAACCTTAAAGATTGATGCAGTTATCGGTTCAATCAAGGGCAAGAGCGTTGATGGTTACACCTTACGCACCTCTATTGAAGAACTTCCCAAGGTAAAGAGCGCGCACCTAACTGCTACCTACAAGCACCACGTAACACCGACCTGGACTGAAATGTCTGCTGAGTTGCAGGAAGCAAACCGCAAGCACTTTGCCGGCGAATACTGGGATGGCTCAATGCCAGAATCAGCAAAGCGCCTGCGCGAACCTCTGCAATCACCGTGGCCTGGCCACATAGTCCTTGAAACAACTATTCCTAAGGTGGCTGCCTGGAGCGCTGAAACCCCCGCCCTTTACACACTTCGCATCGAGCTAATCAACCCTGCCGGTCAGGTTGTTGAGATTTCACAACAGAAGATTGGTTTCCGCAGCGTTGTCGTTAAGGGCCGCGATCTTTTGGTTAATGGCAAGCGCGTCTTTATCTACGGCGTCAACCGCCACGACTTTAATCGCCACACAGGCCGCGTTCTGTCTCGTGAAGATATGCGCCAAGACCTTCTGGAAATGAAGCGTTGGAACTTTAACGCTGTTCGCACATCGCACTACCCAAATGATGCGGCTTTCCTCGAACTCTGCGATGAGCTTGGCTTCTATGTCATCGATGAAGCCAACATCGAATCTCACGCATTTTATGATTCGATCTCAAATGATCCACGTTATGCATCAGCGTTCGTTGAGCGCGTAGGTCGTATGGTGCAGCGCGATATGCACCACCCATCAGTTATCTTCTGGTCACTTGGTAATGAATCAGGTATCGGCACCAACCATTACGCAGCTGCAGCCTTTGCACGTTCACTTGATACATCTCGCCCACTTCATTACGAAGGCGCCATCAATGGCGATTGGCGCGGTGGCCACACCCTGACTGATGTCATCTGTCCGATGTATCCATCGATTAAAGCAATTGTGAGCCATGCAAAATCAGGTAAGCAAGATCGCCCACTGATTATGTGCGAGTACTCGCACGCGATGGGTAATTCAAATGGAACCTTAAAAGAGTATTGGGATGCCATCCACTCACTTCCAGGTCTGCAAGGTGGATTTATCTGGGAATTCTGGGATCACGGAATTGAACAGACACTTGCAGATGGCACCACTCGCTCTGCCTACGGTGGAGATTTCGGTGAAGTACGCCATGACGGAAACTTTGTCTGCGATGGAATGGTCTTTCCTGATCGCACACCAAAGCCTGCGATGCATGAATTTAAAGCAATTGCAGCCCCTGTTGGCTTTACCTCAACTAAGGCAGCAACTGGCAACTTCACTATTACCAACCGCCAATTCTTCAAGGATTTAGCTGGGTTTGGCTGCACCTGGACCATCACTCGCGATGGCGAAGTCATTGATAGCGGCACTCTAAAGTTGCCAAACCTTGCTCCACAGAAGAGCGCCAAGGTGCGCATTGCATCGAAGTTCCTCGCCAAGATTGATGGACCAGGTGAAAGATTTATTACCTTCTCACTCTTTAACCTACATCGCACCGATTGGGCGCCAGCCGGACATGAAGTTGCCTGGCAACAGTTCGCTCTTGCTTCTCGCAAGGCAACAATTCCT
>CAZHPQ010000094.1:0-2659 GCA_964533845.1 uncultured Candidatus Planktophila sp. | reverse complement strand
TCAGTGATGTGCTCATCATTCTGGCCCATTGGGGTGAAGAAGGATCTTTCTGCACGCGCAACTTTGAAACCGCTAGCGCAAAGAAGTGGTTCTCATTGGGCGCTGACATCATCGTAGGAAGCCATACCCATACTGTGCAACCGATAACCTTTGAAAAGAACAAGTTAGTTGCTTATTCCTTAGGTAATTTCATCTTCTATTCTTCAAAGATTGAGAACCGTACTACTGGAATTTTGAAGATTCGCATTAGCCCAGAGAAGAAAATCAGCTATAAATTAATGCCGTTTATAATTAACAACTTAACAAAGGTGCCAGAGCGCTCTTTTGCAACTAAAGCTGCAGTGCTTGATTGTGAGAATCAGGCAAAGACAACGGTGCGGTGACCGACAATAAAGATACGGTCTTCCGCAAAGAGCTTTACTGCGCGAGCTAAAACGCGACGTTCGATATCGCGACCAAGTGCAATCATTTCTTCAGGTGTTGCTGAATGAGTAACGTGAGCAACATCTTGTTCGATGATTGGTCCTTCATCGAGATCTGCTGTGACAAAGTGCGCAGTTGCGCCGATGATTTTTACACCGCGATCATGAGCCTGGTGGTAAGGCTTAGCGCCCTTAAACCCTGGCAAGAAGGAGTGATGGATATTGATGATCTTGCCGGGCATAGCGGCGCAGAAATCTGTGGAGAGAATCTGCATGTAGCGGGCGAGTACAACGAAATCGATTTTGAGCTCAGCAATCTTGGCGAGCATCACTTTCTCTTGCTCAGCCTTTGTAGCTGGTGTCACTGGCAGATAGAGGAAAGGAATTCCATGTGATTCAACGAGTGACTTGAGCTCTTCACGGTTTGAAACAACAAGAGGAATTTCGATAGGAAGTTCACCGAGTTCAAGCAGATACATCAAGTCGCGCAGGCAGTGGCTCTCTTTAGTTACCAGAACTAGTGCGCGAGGCTTCTGCGCTGTTGGGCGGATATGAAGTGCGGGTGAAAACTTACCGAGACCCTCGTTAAGGCTTGTCTGCGCAGCCTCTAGCCCCTGTGAAGTTTCAAAACGGGTGCGCATAACAAAGGTATTAGTTGGATTATCAGTGAACTGTTGGTTCTCGATGATATTGCCACCGCAATTGAGGACCGCAGATGTCATCGCATGCACGATGCCGGGCTGATCTGCACATTGCAGGGAAGCGATGAGATCCATTAGAGGATTCTAAAGGACTCTAGTGTTTTAAGGTAAATCGCTGCAGGCTCTTCGGTGCCCACCAATTGCGCTCACCCATGAGGCGCATCAAGGCAGGTACAAGAAGTGCGCGAATGAGCGTTGCATCAAGTAGTACAGCGAGAGCTACACCGAAGCCCATCGTCTTAATCGATGTCACTCCACTTGTAACGAAGGCGGCGAAGACAACTGCAAGTAGAACTGCAGCTGCAGTGATGATGCGCGCAGAGCGCT
The DNA here is from genome assembly GCA_964533845.1 of uncultured Candidatus Planktophila sp. Classification (GTDB taxonomy): domain Bacteria; phylum Actinomycetota; class Actinomycetes; order Nanopelagicales; family Nanopelagicaceae; genus Planktophila. The sequence continues at coordinate 1,209 of CAZHPQ010000094.1, read as the reverse complement.
GCAGTCCAAGAGCAACTGATTCGACATTTGATCTGCCATCCAAATGCTCTTCACGGATACGAGAGAGTAGGAAGAGTTCGTAGTCCATAGATAGACCAAAGACCACTACTGCAATCAAGATAACAATGGATGTATCAAGGCTGCCTGTGACAGTGAATGAACCAACCAACCACTGCAAGTTGCCATCGATAAATACCCACGTGAGTACACCCATAGTGGCGGCAAGAGAAAGCACGTTGAGAACTACTGCCTTGATTGGCAAGATGATAGATCCTGTAAAGATAAAGACAAGAAGTAAGACGCTGATGGCAATCCAACCAAAGGCCCAAGGCAGTGTGCGCGAAATACCATCTTGTGAATCCGTGTAATCCGCTGCAACCCCACCGATAAGAGTTCCGGCTGGTGCTTTTACATCACGAAGATCGTGAATCAACTTCTGTGACTCTGGGGTACGTGGCAGCATGGATTGGTAGGCAACAATTCGCACATCTTCACCAACTACTTGAGGTGGAACGACGCCAACAATTCCCGGAACTTGCGAGATTCGATTGGCATATTCATTTAAAGCATCGATTTTGTTTGCGCCATCAAAGGTAATTATCTCAATGGGAGTACCAGTTTGGCCAGGGAATCTCTCAGCTTGTAGAGCGGTAGCAATTGCAGCCGGATTTGATGCCGGAAGCATGCGCGAGTCACCTTGAGAGAAAGAAATATTCTGTAAAGGAGCGGCCATAATTCCAAGTGCGATCAGAGAGAGAAGCACGATTGGAACTGGGCGACGCATAACGAAGCGAGCGGTATCGGCCCAGCGCCCATCATCTTTAGGTGTCATTGCAGATTTACGAACTGGACCTTTATTAATTCGCTTGCCCATCATCGCAAGAATTGGTGGCAGACCAAAGATCGCACCAACTACAGCAAGTGCTACAACTGAAACTCCGGCGTAACCGAATGATTTCAAGAATGGTAGTGGGAAGAAGGTAAGAGAAACCATTGTGACTAGTACGGTCAGTCCAGAGTAGAAGACTGTTTTTCCGGCAGTAGCCATCGTTGTGATTACAGATTCATCAACGCTCTTACCTTTATTTAGTTCTTCACGGAATCGACTGACCATTAGGAGCGCATAATCGATTCCTAACCCGAGGCCCATGCCTGTGGTGAGATTGAGGGAATAGACACTTACTGCGGTGAAGAGAGAGATAAGCCAGA
>CAZHPQ010000093.1:0-2709 GCA_964533845.1 uncultured Candidatus Planktophila sp. | reverse complement strand
ATGCCAGTGTCCTGACTCGACGTTTTTCAGTGGGTGCAGAAGACTCAGTCAGACGCGTGCGCGAATTACTTGAAGTAGAAGGTATCTTCGCTGGTATTTCAACTGGAGCAATTTTGCATGCAGCTATCGCGATGGGGCAAGAGGCGATTCGTGATGGCCGAGATGCAGATATTGCATTTATCGTCTGCGATGCGGGTTGGAAGTACTTATCAACGGGAATTTACGGTTCCAGCGTAGATGAAGCAACCGAAGGGCTTGATGGAACTTTGTGGGCTTAACTTCCCCAGTTAGACTAAAACCCATGAGTAACGCGCCAATTGGAATCTTCGATTCTGGCGTTGGTGGACTCACTGTTGCACGCGCAATCCTTGATCAACTTCCAAATGAATCCACAATTTATATTGGTGATACTGCGCGCGGTCCATATGGTCCACGTTCACTAGCGGAAGTCAGAGATTTTTCGCTAGAGACTCTAGATTTTCTAGTTAGCCAAGGAGTTAAGGCGCTAGTGATTGCATGTAACACAGCAAGTGCTGCGATGCTCCGTGATGCGCGCGAGCGATACTCAATCCCTGTTATTGAAGTGATTCAGCCAGCAGTTCGTCGCGCAGTTGCTGCTACTCGCACTGGTCGAGTTGGAGTTATTGGCACACGCGCCACTATCGATTCCAAGGCATACCTGGACGCCTTTGCTGCAGCACCACAATTAACAATTCACTCAATCGCCTGTCCACTCTTTGTTGAATATGTTGAACGCGGCGAAACATCTGGGGATGCAATTACCAAAGTCGCCCGTGAATATTTACAGCCGATGATAGATGCCGACGTCGATACCTTGGTTCTTGGATGTACGCACTACCCACTTCTTACCGGAGTAATCTCCTACGTCATGGGCAATGGAGTCTCTCTTGTTTCTAGCGCGGAAGAGACTGCAAAAGACCTTTATCGCGTACTTATCGAGAACTCGCTATTACGCGCACCATCTACTACCCCTCCAACGCATACATTCTTAGCAACAGGAGATGCTCAAGCTTTTGAGTCGCTCGCTCGCAGGTTCCTGGGACCTGAAGTCACCGCAGTTCAACATCAAGATCTATAGGGAAACCGGAGCAACTCATGGTACGTAACGATGGACGTCAGGTAAATCAACTTCGCGAAATCAAAATCACGCGAGGATGGCTCGACCATGCCGAAGGTTCAGTACTCGTTGAGTTCGGTAAGACTCGAGTTCTCTGTGTTGCATCCTTTACACCCGGAGTTCCGCGTTGGTTAAAGGATTCTGGAAATGGTTGGGTAACTTCAGAGTATTCAATGCTTCCGCGTGCTACTCATACACGTTCTGATCGCGAGAGCGTAAAGGGAAAACTCGGTGGAAGAACTCAAGAAATTTCTCGACTGGTAGGACGCTCTCTCCGCGGAATCGTTGATATGAAAGAACTAGGCGAGAACACAATTGTGATTGACTGCGATGTATTGCAGGCTGATGGTGGAACGCGTACCGCTGCAATCACTGGCGCATATGTCGCACTCGCTGATGCAATTGCATGGGCTCAGAAAGAAGGTCACATTAAGGCAGGAGCAAAACCTCTTGCTGATTCTGTCGCAGCAGTCAGCGTTGGAATTATCGATGGAGCACCAATGTTGGATCTCTGTTACGAAGAAGATGTTCGCGCTGAAACAGATATGAACGTTGTCTGTTCTGGCGATGGTCGTTTTATTGAAGTGCAAGGAACTGCAGAAGGTGCACCATTTGATCGTGCACTCTTAGATGGGCTACTCGACTTAGCTGTTGCAGGTTGCGCCGAACTCACCCAACTGCAGAAGAGTGCGTTAGCGAAGTAGATGCCCCATCAACTACTGCTGGCAACGCGCAATAAGGGCAAGATAGAAGAGTTTCGACGAATTCTTGAAGCCATTGCACCGGGCCAGATTGAGCTTCTAGGGTTGGATAAATTTCCAGACCTGCATGATGTTGTAGAGGATGGGAAAACTTTTCAGGAGAATGCTTTAAAGAAGGCGCGCGAGATGTCGCTAGCTACCGGGCTACCTGCAATTGCAGATGACAGTGGTCTATGTGTTGATGCACTTAATGGAGATCCGGGTATTTTCTCAGCGCGCTGGGCTGGTTCACATGGCGATGATGAAGCGAATACTGCAAAAGTACTTACACAATTAATTGAAGTGCCGGATGAGAAACGGAGCGCACACTTCACCTGCGTCGCAGCTCTCTATCTACCTGATGGAAGAAGCCATTGCGAAGAGGCGCACTTCGATGGTTGGATATTGCGAGCTCCCATCGGCGAACACGGTTTTGGCTATGACCCAATATTCCGCCCCGAGGGATACGAGATTTCTAGCGCTCAGATGAGCGCAGAGGAGAAAGATGCGATAAGTCATCGCGGAAAATCACTCCGAGCAATAGCGCCACATGTGATCGGATTGCTTACCTCTCTGGGATAAACTTAGGCTCATAGCGTCTAGACCCTAGATTTCTCAATCACTCAAGGAGATACACCGTGGCAGTTAAGAAGAAGAGCGCAGTCAAAAAAGCCGTGAAGAAGTCTCCGGCTAAGAAGACAGCTGCAAAGAAGAAGTCAGTAGCGAAGAAGAGCGCAGTCAAGAAGACTGTAGCTAAGAAAGCAGTAGCGAAGAAGAAGACAACAACCAAGAAGGCTGTTACAAAAAAGGCCGTTGCCAAGAAGGCAACTG
>CAZHPQ010000092.1:0-2770 GCA_964533845.1 uncultured Candidatus Planktophila sp. | reverse complement strand
GGTCAGGCTGGAGAGCTTAAAGAAGGCGCCATTCCACCTGATCTCCTTCTGGAATCCATCGATGGTGGTGTCAGCCGAAATACGCAGGTGTTCAACCTGGGCAATCTGAGCGAAGTCGGCGAGCGCCTCTGGGTCCAGGGCCGTGCTGAGGACGGTGTGGTGAGAACCGCCGGCATAGATCCAAGCCTCAGCCGAAGTGGCAAGAGTTGGCGCCGGCTTCCAGACAGCGCAGGCCACCGGTAGAGATTTCAAATCTTTATCAGGGCTCACTACCTCAATATCGTTAGAGACAATTCGGAAGCGATCGCCAAGATCCATCAGACCAACAACGCGGCCTTGTGCAGGCTTTGCGTTAAAGACCAAGCGGACTGGATCATCTTTTCCACCGATACCAAGTGGATGGATTTCACAACGCGGACGTTGTGTAGAAATTGTTGGACAGACCTCGAGCATGTGTGCGCCCAGAACTTTTGGTTCACCTGGGCCAAAGTGATAGGTGTAATCCTCCATAAACGAGGTACCGCCTGGCAGACCTTCAGTCATCGCCTTGATGATGCGCAAGAGTGCAGAAGTCTTCCAATCACCTTCACCACCAAAGCCATATCCCTTAGACATCAAACGTTGTACAGCGAGTCCTGGAAGCTGCTTGAGCGCACCTAAATCTTCAAAGTTTGTTGTGAAAGCTCCGAAGTTTCCGGCTTCAAGAAAACGCTCTAGCGCAATTTCAATTGTTGCTTGGTAACGAAGTGAGTCATGACGTGGCCCACCCTTAGCAATCTCAGGTGCAATATCAAAGAGTTTTTCATATTCATTGATCAAAGCATCGACTGCGCTTGGTTCAACAGCTGCAACCAGATCTACCAAGGTGTTAACGCCATAGGCTTCGATAGACATACCGAGAGCAATCTGCGCACTGGTCTTATCGCCATCTGTGACTGCAACAAAGCGCATATTGTCACCAAAGCGCGCGACCTTAAGGTTTTGAGCGGTGTACCAGCCAATGGCAGCGCGCATCCAATGCGAAATTCGAGTTGAAACAGTTTCGTCGCTGACATGGCCTGCCACAATTTTGCGCGGTAGATGTAAACGCGCCTGGATATGTCCATGTTCGCGATCGCCATGTGCTGCTTGGTTGAGATTCATGAAATCCATATCAATGGTTTCCCAAGGCAGAGCAGAGTTCGCTTGGGTATGTAGATGCAAGATTGGAACTTGCAGCGCGTTAAGGCCGGCGATCCACATCTTCGCTGGCGAGAAGGTATGCATCCAGACGATGACGCCAACACACTTTGGGTTAGAGGAAGCCTCTAAACAGACTGCCTTAATGCTTTCTGGAGTTGTCAGAACTGGCTTCCAGGTTGCCTTAATAGGAATGTTTGTCGCGGAGTTAAGAGTTGCAACTACTTCTTGTGACTGTTTCGCAACTTGTGCCAAAGTTTCATCACCATAGAGTGACTGGCTTCCTGTAAGAAACCAGATTTCTAGCCCATTATCTTGTAACGACTTCACGAGTACTCCCCCATGGATTTTTCGTGAATACTACATGAGGGCTATTGAATAGAAAATGGTTCAGGACTTATTTGAAGTTCTCCACGCAAGATATGAATCTTTCCGCGTCCGTAGCTCTGCCACTTATCTGTATAGACGAGCGCAGTGTTCTCGTCTATCCCAATCAGCGTCGTATCGGCATCGGGGCGAAGCACAAAGGCAGTCACGCGTTCAGGAAGCCAGCCCAACATCTTGTCGTAATGTGGAATCACTTCAATTGCCGGAACTATTCCCAAACCAACGCTGTGATGAGACCTGCGAATTCCCATAATTGTTCCGCCAAATGCCATCGCACCTGCTGAACATCCAGCGAGCGACGAACCGCTCTGCCACGCGCTATCAATGGCTTCCCACACTGGCGAGCCTGTAAAGACATCTGCAACTCGATGAGGATCTCCCCCAGAGAAATAGATCAGTCCTGCGCCGCTAATTTCTGCTACAAACTTTTCGTTAAAGGCATCTTCTCTCTCGTGGATAGGTAAGTAGACCCATTCACTACCGATGCGCTCTGCTTGTTCTCGACCTAGGCGTTGCCACTTGTCTCGACTAGCGCTTCCTTCATGAGATGAAGCGGTAGGGATTTGAATAAATCGATTCTTCTTTCCCCGAGAAACAGCACGATGCAGGAGTTCACCTTCAAACTCCTGCATCTGCGGTGAATACTCACCAGAACCAACGAGCGCTAAAGCACCTGCGCCCTGCTTCATCTCTATTTAAGCCATGGCTTTCTTGAGGTTCTCATCAATTGATGCCAAGAACTCTTGCGTTGTTTGATAAGGAGCATCACGTGAGATCAGAAGTGCTAGATCCTTTGTCATCTTTCCTTCTTCAACAGTCTGAATACATACCTGCTCGAGAGTCTTTGAGAACTTTGCAAGCTCTGGGTTGTTATCAAGCTTGGCGCGGTGGGCAAGGCCTTGAGTCCAGGCGAAAATTGAGGCGATTGGGTTTGTCGAAGTCTCTTTTCCAGCTTGGTGATCTCGGTAGTGACGTGTCACTGTTCCGTGGGCTGCCTCTGATTCGCATACCTTTCCATCTGGAGTCATCAAGACAGATGTCATGAGACCAAGTGAGCCATAACCCTGTGCGACGGTATCTGACTGCACATCACCGTCGTAGTTCTTACATGCCCAGACGTAGCCGCCTTCCATACGAAGTGACATAGCGACCATGTCATCGATGAGGCGGTGCTCGTACCAGATACCAGCTGCATCAAATTGCG
>CAZHPQ010000091.1:0-2774 GCA_964533845.1 uncultured Candidatus Planktophila sp. | reverse complement strand
GGCAAAGGTATTGCCGCCCCAAGCGCCAATCGCTTTGGTCACGTTTCACCAACTACGGCGCAGGCAGTTAGTGAAGAGCTAAGCGCTTATTTGGCAGCGAATGATGTTGTCCTTGATGGCGGACCATCGCTGGTAGGAGTTGAGTCGACAATTATTGATTGCACCTCTGATTTGCCACGCATTCTGCGCCCAGGTGCGATCACCGAAGAGATGATCGTTGCAGCAACTGGTTCTGCACTCTCACAAGATGGAAACGAAATCAGAGTGAGCGGTTCACTTGAGAACCACTATGCACCTGAAGCGAGAGTTGTTCTTGATGTTTCACCGGAGCCAGGTGATGGATTTATCGCACTTGCAGCAACTCAAACGCCAGCTGGAGTCATCAGGCTTGCTGCTCCGCTCACACATGAAGAGTTTGCACGAATCTTGTATTCATCACTGCGTAGCGCTGACCAACAGAAGTTATCCAGAGTTGTTGTTCATCAACCGCTTGGTGACGATATTGCCGTTGCAATTCGCGACAGGTTGCTCCGTGCCAGCCATGGTCGCTGATTTAGGTATGGTCTATTTCAAGTAATTGAGATTAAACTGCAGACCATGAAGCCAATTGTGCAAGTCTCGCTCGATCTGACTGATATCAAAGAAGCGATGGAGATGGCACACACCGCAGTACGTGCTGGCGTTGATTGGCTCGAAGCAGGTACTCCACTCATTCTTGCTGAAGGTTTACACGGAGTAAAAGCCTTACGTGCAGAATTTCCAAACCACCCAATTGTTGCTGACTTAAAGACAATGGATGGTGGTTATCTTGAAGCAGAGATGATGGCTAAAGCGGGTGCCACTCATGTAGTTGTTATGGCTAGATCACATCCTGAAACTATTAAATGTGTTGTGCAGGCAGGAAAAGATTTTGGTGCAAAGGTCATGGGGGATAATTTGGGTTGTCCCGATATGGTGCAAGGTGCGCGTGAACTTGAAGAACTTGGCTGTGACATGGTGATTCATCACATCGGTTATGACGAGCGCCGCGGCATTGCAGCAGCTGGCCATAGGATGCCGAATCCACTTGATCAACTTAAAGAAGTTGTCGATGCCGTGTCAGTACCGGTGCAAGCCGTGGGTGGCTTATCACTCGAGCAAGCAATTGCTTGTCCTTCCTACGGTGCACCTCTGGTAGTAATTGGCGCACCACTTGCTATCGATGCTGATTCCTTTAGCCGTGGTGCGGGCAATGTCGAAGAAGTACTGCGCAAGATCTGCGAAGCTGTTCATGGCTTCGGCGACGTCGCAGTGAAGAACGAGAGATAGTTATGAAATCACTTGCCGTTGTAAATTTCTCATCCGAACCACATTCAGTTGAAGTACGTGAAGTTGAACGTCCAATTGCAGGTCCAGAAGATGTGATTCTTAAGGTCGAAGCAGCCTCTGTCTGCGGCTCTGATTTACACCAATGGGAAGGCACCAACTCATGGCCAGTTAATTACCCAGTGATTTTGGGACATGAGTTCGCAGGAGTTATTGATGAAGTCGGCGACCGCGTTACTGGATGGAAAGTTGGCGATCGCGTCGTTTCTGAAACTGCGGCAGAAGTAAATATGCATGGAGCCATGTCGCGCCAAGGGCTTTATAACTTAGATCCAAGCCGGAAAGGCTTTGGTTATGGTGTTAATGGTGCAATGACTCGCTATACAAAAGTTGCTTCTCGCCTGCTACATAAGATTCCAGATTCAGTCTCTTTCGATCACGCATCGATGACTGAACCTTGCTCTGTTGCATACTCAGCAACAATTGCGCCAGGACACCTGCGCCCTGGAGATCGCATTCTGGTTTTGGGACCTGGACCAATTGGAATTCTCTCTGCCGCTATGGCGCGGATCGGTGGAGCAGAAGTTGCCATCGTTGGTTTAGAGCGAGATAAGGCGCGCTTAGAAGTTGCTAAGAAGTATGGATGCGATGTCATCATCGGTGATCCAAAAGAATGGGCGATGGATGTGGATGGACTCGGTGTTGATGGAGTTGTGGATGCAGCTGGAGTTTCAGCCACGTTAAAGATTGCACTCGATGTCATCAGACCTAATGGCTGGATCTCTAAAGTCGGCTGGGGACCACAACCAGTGAACTTCTCACTTGATCCACTTGTGCAGAAGAATGTTCGCTTAGAAGGTTCCTTTAGCCATAACTGGCCGATGTGGGAACGTGCGCTACGCATGCTTGGCACCAAGCAGCTAGATCTGACCCCCATTCTTGGCGGCACATTCCCAGTCGAACAGTGGCAGACCGCATTTGAAAAGATGCACTCTGGCGAATTTATCAAGTCAGTGATTAAGCCGGCCTAATATGCGTCTAAAAGATAAAACCATCATTGTTACCGGAGGAACCTCTGGAATTGGCGCTGCAATCGCACGCGCCGTTGTGCGCGAAGGCGGCACTGTTCTTGTCCATGGCATAAATCAAAGTGAAGGTGAAGCGTTAGTAAAGGCACTCGGTGCTAGCGCGCATCTCTGTATTGCAGATTTACGGCAAGAGAGTGCGCCACAAACAATTGTGAAGGCCTGCCTTGGCCACTTCGGCAAAATCGATGGAATCGTGAATAACGCTGCCGTCATTAAGAATGCCAATATCTCTCAACTTACCTTCGCTGAATACCAAGAGATTATGCAGGTCAACCTCACATCCGGCCTCTTCCTATTTAAGAGCGCCTTCGAAGAGCTCAAGAAAAGCGCAGGATCAGTTCTCAATATCGGTTCAATCAATGCATACGCTGGTGAATCAAG
>CAZHPQ010000090.1:0-2887 GCA_964533845.1 uncultured Candidatus Planktophila sp. | reverse complement strand
AGAACCGGCACTTGAATAATCTTGCGTTTACGTAAACCAGAGAGAGCTGCAAACTTCTGCATCATCTCGGCATAGGTAACAACTTCAGGGCCGCCAATATCGCAGATGCGGTTTTCGGGTTTTTCTAAATTAGCTGTTTTACGTAGGTAATAAAGAACATCGCGAATAGCAATTGGTTGCGTGCGATTTGAAACCCACTTAGGGGTGGTCATAATCGGCAAGCGGTGGGTGAGGTGGCGCAGCATCTCAAAGGATGCAGAACCTGAACCAATAATGATGCCGGCGCGAAGTTCAAGAACTGGCACAGATGTTGAAGCAAGATGTGTTCCAGTATTCATGCGCGAAGTTAAGTGGCGACTGCGGTTCTCATCATTTGCAATTCCGCCTAAGTAAATAATCTGAGCAACGCCGGCCTTTTCAGAGGCGAGCGCAAACCCACGCGCCATCGCGGCTTCAATATCTCCAAAATCAGCAGCAGCGTTAATTGAGTGCAGTAAGTAATAGGCAGTGTGAACACCAGCTAGCGCACGATCTAAATCATCAGCGTTACTGGCATTTCCCTCAACTATTTCAACTGTGTGCGCCCAGTTCTGCCCTTGAATTTTCTTGGCATCGCGCACAAATACGCGCACACGTTTTTTATCGCTCAATAAATCGCGGACTAAACGTCCACCCACATAACCGGATGCGCCCGTGACAAGATAAAGCTTGCCTTGATTCTGCGTATCCATGGCTGAGAGCCTAGACTTACCCGGTGGTGACTTCTACTCGTACGGCTACAAAACCTCGCGTCGTAATCTTGGGCGCAGGCTTTGGTGGACTCACCGCGGCTCGCGCGATGGCTAAAGATGCCGATGTCACCTTGGTTGACCGCCATAACTTTCAAACATTTCTGCCGCTGCTCTATCAGGTATCAACTGCCGGCCTTGCCGCCGATCACGTCGTTCACCCAATCCGTGGCGCCTTGCGTAAATCAGGCGTTAAGTTCCGTATGGGTTCACCGCTATCAGTTGACCACAAAAACAAGACGGTAAAACTAGATTCTTCTGAAGTTCTTGAATTCGATCACCTAGTTGTTGCTCTCGGATCAGCAACTGCAGATTTTGGTGTTCCAGGAGTAGCCGAATACGGCATGGGGATGAAGAGCGTGAATGAGGCAATCACTATTCGCGCAGCCGTCATGCGCCGCTTTGAAGATTTGTGCCGCTTTGAAGATGACACTCGCCTTTCTATCGCTGTCGTAGGCGGCGGACCTACGGGCGTTGAGATGGCTGGCGCGCTGGCTGAACTCAAGCGCGGCCCACTGAAGAACGATATGGAACATGCGGCCAAGCACATCGATATCTATTTGATTGAAGCAGGTCCACGAATCTTGCCGATGTTTAGCGAAAAGCTTTCAGATCGCGCCGAATCTGACTTACGCAAACTGGGCGTCATTGTGCGAACCAATACTTCAGTACGCGAAGTGCAGTCACGAAAAATTATTGTTAAAGAGGGAAATCCAATTCCAGCTGAAATTACCGTGTGGGCTGCCGGCGTAAAAGGTGAACCCACTGCAGAGCTACTCAACTTACCGATAGCTGGTTCTCGTATCGATGTCGAAGAATCTCTTCGTGTTAACCACTATCCGCATGTGTGGGCTATAGGTGATATTGCTGGTGCAAAAGGCGCAGATGGCCGCTTCTTGCCAATGGTGGCACCTGTTGCAATGCAGCAAGCGCGCTTTGTTGCAAAGCAAATCTTGCGCGCACATAAAGGTGAAGCACTTAAAGCGTTTAAATACATAGATAAAGGCTCTATGGCAACCATTGGCCGCCACAAGGCAGTGGTTGAAGTAAAGAACTTCCGTATGGCAGGAGCTCCTGCTTGGTTTGCTTGGCTTTGGCTGCACTTGTTCTATCTCTTAGGTGGTCGCAACAAGATTGGCACGATGGCGGACTGGACCTGGAACTACCTCACCTTTGATCGCGGCAACCGTCACATCATGGATTCGCTCTAAAGCAATGCCCGAATATCGCGAAGTCGGCGGACATCAGCTTTACTGCTACGAATGGGATAACAACGGCGAGGCTCTTGTTCTTTTGCACGGCGGTTTAAGTCAGACATCTCACTGGGATCAACAAGTGTTGCCAGCTGTTGAAGATCAATTTCATGTCTTTGGCTATGACCGCACCGCCCACGGATTTACCGGCGATCGCCCAGGAAGTCTGCACTTTGACTATCAAGTAAAAGAGGCGATTGCCTATCTTGAAACAGTTGTAAAAGAGCCTGCACATCTCATCGGTTATAGCGATGGTGGAATCATTGCGCTCCTTGTTGCTATCGCTCGCCCTGAATTAGTTCGCTCAGTTGTGACGTTGGGTGCAAACTTCCACCACAGCGGAACGCTGCCACTTCCTGATTTCGATGGAGTTGTTTCACCTGAAGACCAAGATGAATACAACCAAACTTCCCCTGATGCTCCAGAAACTTTGGTAGAAAAGATCACGCGCATGATTGAAATCTGGCGCAGCGAACCGAATTTAGAACGTGCAGACCTGCTCAATATTCAGTGCCCAGTGCTGGTTATGGCAGGAGATGACGATGTCATCGCACATAACCACACCATCGAACTCTTTGAAAACATTCCACTCGGTCAGCTGGCGATTCTGCCGGGCACATCTCATCAATTTATTAAAGAGAAGCCGGCTCTTGCCCAACTTCTTATCAGAGAGTTTTTAGAGGACTTGAGCTATCCAGTTACGAAGATGCCGATTCGTCGCACCAATCCAACCGTGAACTAACCTTCAAAAGGTTCGATTGCACCAGTCTTCACATCGTAAATTCCACCAGCCACCGCTACACCTTCTCGAAGTAGAGGGTATGAGCGAATACGGTTTAAATCAGT
>CAZHPQ010000089.1:0-2908 GCA_964533845.1 uncultured Candidatus Planktophila sp. | reverse complement strand
TCTGTGACAGTGTGATGGTTGGTGCAGAAGCAGTTATTCATCTCGCAGCGATTCCTAACCCAACAGATAAGCGTCAACATGAAGTCTTCTCAAATAACGTGGTCTCATCCTTTGCAGTCTTTAGCGCTGCAGCGCATGCAGGAGTTCGCATCGTCGCTTATGCCTCAAGTCTTTCTGCTTATGGTTTTCCATACTCTGAAAGCTGGACCTCACCAAAGTACGTGCCGGTAGATGAAGATCATCCGCTTGAGTATGAAGAAAGCTACGCGCTCTCAAAAGAGGTAAATGAATTATCTGCTCAGATGTGGTTCTCGCGTACTGGAATCAGCTTTGTCGGCATGCGTTTTCCTTGGACAAATCTGCCGGATAAAACGTATGAGCTTGCTGCCCGTTCTAAAAATGAAGATACCTTGCCCCCAGATCCACGTTTTCCAAAGGGGATTGTGGCCAAGGTTCTATGGTGCTACCTCGATCTGCGCGATGCTGCAGCTGCGCTAGAAGCAGTTGTTATGAGTGATTTTAAAGGTTCAGATACCTTTAACTTTGCCGCACCTGACACGATGTCAGATGAGCCAACGGTTGAGCTGATGAAGAAGTTTCATCCCAAGAGCGAGATACGGGGTGATTTATCGGGAAATGCTGCTCCGTATTCAAGTGAGCGGTTTATCAAGCGTTTTGGTTACAAGCCCCAATACTTACTTGATCGCGCAGAACTCAAGAAGTTATAGAACTCCAAATTTAGCAAAGGCAGCTGATGGCGCCATGCCTTCTTTAACTGCCTTTCTAAAGTTAGTTTCACCTGAATTCTTTTCAATGACACGATTAACTACTTCATCGATTGCTGCAACGGGCACAATGGTTACGCCATCCACATCGCCGACAATGAGATCTCCTGGATTGATGGATACGCCATCAATTACTCCAGGAACGTTATGTGCGACAACCTCATAGCGTCCATTGATATCAACCGGCAGTGAGCCAGTTCCAAAGATCTTAAATCCCATTGCGCGGGTGCGTGCTAGATCGCGTGATGGTCCATCAGCGAGTGAACCGGCAACGCCTTTGAAGTTGCAGGCAGTAGATAGCAGCTCACCCCAGAGAGATGCCTTTCCTGCGCGAGCTGTAGGAGTTACGTAGACCTGATCTTTTTGAATTGCATCGAGCGCTTTCAGCAGTCCTACATATGGAACTTCTGGGAAGGAATCCACTACTTCGATTTGAACTGGAAATGCATAACCGAGCATAACGCCTTCACCTGAGAGCATATGAATATCTTCACCAAGTACTTGTTTTCCATAACCCATTGCATCAAGACAGTCAGACGCTAAGGCTGATGTGAAGATAGTTCTTAGCTGTGCCAGATCGTGTGACATTGATTTTCCATTCTCGGATGCTGATTTGCTCTTGCGCAAACTTACAATATTTACTCCACGTGGCATATACCTTGCCTCGCGTATGATTTCCAGATGACTGGCGCAAGAGCAAAGACTCCAAGTAGCAGCTGGCTCCCTGCTTATTTGATCTTGGGATTTGTCTGGGGCTGTTCATTTATCTTCATCAAACTTGGTCTTGAATTCCTGACCCCATTTGGCGTTGCCTTTGTGCGCTGCGCCTTGGGTGCCCTGACACTTCTGCTCATTGCAAAGTGGCGCGGATATTCACTACCTAAAGACCCGATGGTGCGCTTACATTTATGGGTTGTCGCAGTTCTGCTCAATGTTATTCCTGGAATTTTCTATGCCTGGGCTGAAACGGTCGTGACATCAGTACTTGCTGGAATCATCAATGCGGTAACGCCTTTGATGACGCTGCTCGCAATTATGGCTGTCAACCGCCAAGAAAAACCCAAAGCATTTCAGGTGATTGGTCTCTTTATTGGCTTCGTCGGCGTGCTCACGGTTCTGGGTGCGTGGAATGGTCTTGGCGATAATCCTTTATGGGCGATTGTCGTCCTCATGAGCGCTGTCACTTGTTATGGAATCTCTTTTCCTTACACGCGCCGCTTTGTGATGCCTTACGGGCTTAAATCAGAATCTATAGTTTCGATGCAGCTGTTGTTGGCTGCTATAACGCTTTTGCCATTCTTTCTCTTCAATGGCGTAAAAAGATACGAATATATGCCTGGTCCTTTTCTTGCGATAATTGCACTTGGCGTCTTTGGAAGCGGGCTGGCTTATCTTTGGAACTTTAAAGTGATGGAGCTAGCGGGCAGCGCAATCGCAAGTAGCGTCACATATTTAACGCCAGTCGTCGCAATCATTGTGGGCGTTATCTTCTTAGGTGAAAAAGTGACGTGGTATGAACCTGTTGGTGGGCTAATTGTCTTACTGGGTGCTGCGATTGCCCAAGAGCGAATCTCGCTACGAAAGCGAGAATCCAACGGGTAGTTCGAGGCGATGAGATGCCAATAACTGCGCGTTGCTCAATACATCTCGAGTCGGAGCATCAGCGACAATAATTCCACCCGACAAAATCACTGAACGCTCGCAGAGTTCAAGCGCATATGGAAGATCGTGGGTCACCATCACAATCGTGACATCAAGAGAACGCACTATGTCGGCTAGCTCGCGGCGACTAGCAGGATCCAAGTTAGATGAAGGCTCATCCATCACCAGAATCTCTGGCTTCATCGCCAAGACTGTTGCAACAGCTACGCGGCGACGCTGTCCAAATGAAAGGTGATGCGGCGGACGATCTTTAAATTCAAGCATGCCTACTTGGGTCAGCGCTTCATCAACTACGCGGTTGAGTTCTTCACCACGAAGCCCCATGTTGTATGGGCCGAAGGCGATATCTTCACCGACAGTCGGCATAAAGAGTTGATCATCAGGATCCTGAAAGACGATGCCTACTTTGGAGCGAATTTGCTTAATAGTTTCCTTGTTCTTGCTATCAACAATTTCACCCG
>CAZHPQ010000088.1:0-2924 GCA_964533845.1 uncultured Candidatus Planktophila sp. | reverse complement strand
GGTAACGACGATGCGATTCGCTCAATCGAGCTTCTTACACGTGTTATCACCGATGCAATCGCCGAGGGCCTCAAGGCTCGCTCAGCTGCTGTGCCTACTCCAGCTACAGCTGCATCCGAAGAGCTCGCAAAAGAGATTCTCGAATCTGCATCAACAGCAGCACCAGCAACCGACGCACCAGTGGAGGCATAAGTAAATTGGCTAACTATTCAGCAGAAGATGTAAAGCGCCTACGCGAAGCAACTGCAGCGGGAATGCTCGATTGCAAGAAGGCCCTTGATGAAGCAGATGGTGATTACGACAAGGCTGTTGAAATCATTCGCGTTAAGGGACTTAAGGGCGTTACAAAGCGCGAAGGTCGCTTAACTTCAAATGGTTTGGTCGTAGCAAAGGTTTCAGGTGACCTCGGTGTCATGCTCGAACTCAACTGCGAGACAGACTTCGTTGCAAAGGGTGAGCGCTTTATTGCACTCGGCGATGAACTCGTAGACCACCTACTATCTTCAAAGTCAGCAGATGTTGCTGCATTCCTATCTTCAACAATGGCTAACGGCAAGACCGTTCAAGCTGTTATCGACGAAGGTAACGCAACGCTCGGCGAGAAGATTGAAATCCGTAACGTCGCAGTAATCGAAGGACCAGTTGGTCTCTACCTTCACAAGACAAGCCCAGATTTGCCACCACAGGTTGGCGTCTTGGTTGCACTTGCTAAGGAAGCAGCTGAAGTTGGCAAGGATGTTGCACAGCACATCGCAGCTTTCGCACCACGCTTTGTTAACCGCGAAGATGTTCCAGCAGAGCTCATCGAGACCGAACGTCGTTTGGCCGAAGAGACAGCTCGCGCCGAAGGTAAGCCAGAAGCATCGCTTTCAAAGATTATCGAAGGCCGCGTCACTGGATTTGTGAAGGAAGTTTCACTTATCGAACAGGCTTTCGCTAAGGATGCCAAGAAGACCGTGAAGCAGATCCTCGATGAAGCAGGAACCGCCGTCAAGGCATTCCACCGTTTCCGCGTAGGTCAGTAAACTAACGAACAGTCGAGCGAAGGGAGCACTCATGCCAGGTTCTAGAGGGAATTACGGCAGAGTGCTCCTTAAGCTTTCTGGTGAAGTTTTTGGTGGCAAGAAGGGCATCGGTGTTGATCCTGATGTCTTACAAGATGTAGCAAAGCAGATCGCAGATGTTGTGCGCAGCGGTGTACAGATTGCAATCGTGGTTGGTGGAGGAAACTTCTTCCGCGGCGCCGAACTCTCTGAACGTGGCATGGAACGCTCTCGCGCTGACTACATGGGAATGCTCGGCACAGTTATGAACTGCCTTGCGCTACAAGATTTTCTAGAAAAAGAGGGCGTTGATACTCGCGTCCAAACTGCAATCACCATGGGCCAAGTTGCCGAACCATATGTTCCACGTCGCGCTATTCGCCACCTTGAAAAGGGTCGCGTAGTCATCTTCGGTGCAGGCGCTGGAATGCCATTCTTTACAACAGATACGGTGGCAGCTCAGCGCGCCCTCGAAATCGGAGCCGGCGCGCTATTGCTCGCAAAGTCCGGAGTCGATGGCGTTTACAACGCAGATCCTCGCAAGGATCCGAGCGCCACAAAGTTTGATGCAATCTCTTACGATGAAGTTCTCCAGAAGTCACTGGCAGTGGCAGATGCTGCAGCCTTTAGCCTCTGCCGCGAGAACAAGCTCCCGATTGTTGTCTTTGACTTGATGACCAACGGAAATATCGGCCGCGCAGTACGTGGCGAAAAGATTGGAACTCTCGTTTCCTAAAGCGAGAGCCAGATTGATTATTGAAGGACTAGGGAGATAACGACAATGGCAGATGTAGCAAGCGCACTCAAAGAGGCGACAGATAAGATGAATAAGGCTGTCGAAGTTGCTAAAGATGATTTCGGCGCAATCCGCACAGGCCGCGCTCACCCAGCCATGTTTAACAAGATCATGGTCGATTACTACGGCACCTTCACCTCTCTTTCACAACTAGCCACCATTCAGATTCCAGAATCTCGTATGGCCATCGTCTCTCCCTTCGATAAGGGCGCCATGGCTTCTATCGAAAAGGCGATTCGCGAATCAGATTTGGGTGTAAATCCCGCATCTGATGGCGCAGTTATCCGCGTCAATTTCCCACAGCTGACAGAAGAGCGCCGTAAGGATTACATCAAGGTCGCTAAGACAAAGGCTGAAGATTCAAAGGTTTCAATCCGCAATATCCGTCGCGCTGCCAAGGAACTCATGGAGAAGCTCGAAAAAGATGGCGATATTGGTAAAGATGACTTAAGCCGCGGAGAAAAAGAACTCGAAAAGATTACATCGGATCACGTAGTCAAGATTGATGAGCTGCTCAAGCACAAGGAGGCTGAACTTCTCGAAGTCTAAAGACTTCCACGAAAGAAGTTCACTTACCGTGTCTGATTTACATTCGATCAACGAGGCCATTAATAAGCGCGCCGGTCGAAAACTTTTGCCATCTATTGGCGTTGGTATCTTTCTTATTCTCTTGGTCTGGGCATCTCTTGCCACCTACCGCGTTATCTTCGCCGCAGTAGTTGCCATCGCGGTAGTTCTAGGAATCCGCGAACTCAATCGTGCGCTATCGGCAGCCAACATCCATCTACCTTTATGGGCTCTGACAGCTGCAGGCATTGGTCTTTCGGCTGCAACATGGCTCGGGGGAGTCTCAGGCCTTGCAGTCGCTACCGCAATCGCCTTTCCATGTTTATTGGTGCTGCAATTGCCACGAGGAACAGAGAATTTTGTAAAGACAGCATCAGCATCAGCACTTGTCTTGATGTATCTGCCATTTCTTGCTGGCTTTCTGATTTTGCTTGCCCGCCCAAGTAATGGCCTTGAGCGCGTTATGACTCTTGTAGTTCTTGTCGGATGCAATGACACCTTTGCTTACTTAACTGGCG
>CAZHPQ010000087.1:0-2952 GCA_964533845.1 uncultured Candidatus Planktophila sp. | reverse complement strand
GAAATTGCACCTTTACCTGCTGGACCATGGTGGATCTACACAGGTGGAGTTATTGGTGTTATCTACATTGCATTTACATCTTTGATTGTGCAGCACCTGGGAGTTTTGACCTTCACGCTATATAGCGTTGGCGGTCAATTAGTTGGCTCACTCTTAATTGATATCTATTCGCCAACTCAAGGCGTACAAGTGAGCGCTTATCTAGTTACTGGAATTGCTATGACTTATCTTGGGGTGATCGTCGGCGGCGTAAATAATCAACAATCGCGGAGACGATTGAGCCAAGAATAAAGAAGCCTGCAATTGCATAGGTGAATGTTTTAACTCCCGGAATAGAAGCTGTGTAGTAGCCGGCTAGCGTTATTCCAACGCCCCAAGCTAGGGCCCCAAGAGCGTTGGCAGCGAGAAATTGGTAGTAAGGCATCTTGGATGCACCAGCAATGGGTGGCACAAGAGTTCTCACCCAAGGGATAAAGCGAGCTGCAACAACTGACCACCAACCTGATTTTTGGTAAAAACGCTCACACTTGAGAACTACTTTTTGGAGTCCGGGGGACTTTCTCTTGCTCAAGTACGAGCGACCTAGTGTGCGGCCTAGAACAAAGCCCACTTGATTGCCGAAGAAGGCAGCCATAAAAATCAGGGTGAGAAGCGCTGAGATACTGACATTATCTTCAGAGGCCGCAACTAAGCCTGCGCTGAAGAGAATCGAGCTACCAGGTAGGAATATGCCAAAGAGGACAGCGGATTCGAAGAAGACGATAGCGCCAACAATTAAGTAGAGAAGAAGCGGCCCGATATCTGCAAATTGCGAATCAATCGAGGTGAAGAGCTCCATTACACCGACTTCTTGACTGCGGCAGCAACTTTTGTCACCACATTTGGATCAAAGACGCTGGGGACAATAAATGAAGTATTGAGTTGGGCTTCGCTCACACAATCAGCAATTGCCTCTGCGGCAGCAACAAGTAACTTATCTGTGATCTTATGCGCCTGTGCATCAAGTAGCCCGCGGAAGATTCCAGGAAATGCCAGCACATTATTAATCTGATTTGGATGATCGCTTCTTCCAGTTGCAACAACTGCTGCATATTTACGAGCAATAACTGGGTCAATTTCAGGGTCTGGGTTAGCTAAGGCAAAGACAATCGAGCCAGCAGCCATTGATTTCACATCTGCTTCATTAAGCACCTTTGGAGCACTTACCCCGATGAAGATATCCGCACCGTTCATCGCTTGATGGATATCGCCTTTGAAATTCTCTGGATTTGAATTGTCAATAAACCAGGCACGCATGGAATCTTCAGAAGGTGAGTCTTTACAGATTACGCCATCTTTATCGAAGGCGATGATGTTGGTCGCTCCACTTAAAACTAGTAGACGAGCAATGGCAGTTCCGGCAGCGCCCGCGCCGCTCATGATGATCTTTACTTTGGAGATATCTTTCTTAACCAATTTCAGCGCATTACGGAGGGCTGCGAGAACGACTATTGCAGTTCCGTGTTGATCGTCATGAAAGACAGGAATATCCAAAAGTTCACGTAAGCGACGTTCTACTTCAAAGCAGCGTGGAGCTGAGATATCTTCTAGATTGATTCCGCCGTATACAGGTGCAATTAACTGCACAGTACGAACAATTTCATCTACATCTTGAGTATCAAGGCAGACGGGCCAAGCATCAACATTGGCAAATCTCTTAAAGAGCGCCGCCTTTCCTTCCATTACCGGCAGAGCTGCCGATGGCCCGATATTTCCAAGTCCCAGTACAGCTGAACCATCAGTGACTACGGCGACGGTATTGCGCTTCATCGTCAGGCGGCGAACGTCAGATGGATCATCAACGATCGCTTGCGAGATACGAGCAACACCGGGCGTGTAGGCGCGAGATAAATCATCACGAGTTTTTAGCGGAACTTTAGAAGTAACTTCAATCTTTCCACCAAGGTGAAGCAAGAATGTTCGATCGCTGACCTTACGAACCGTTAGCCCATCGTGGGCAGATAGCGCGTTATGGATATTTTGTGCGTGATCTGCATCAATGGTGTCGCAGGTTACGTCGATAACAACTTTCTCTAGTAGAGATTCAACAACATCGAGTGCGGTAATTGTTGCGCCCGCATTTGTAATCGTTGTTGTAATCAGCGCTACAGGTTGGAGTTCAGGGGATCCTTCAACGCGGATCGTAATTCCATACCCTGGGGATGTTGAAGCCATTTAGACGACACCATATAAACGATCGCCGGCATCACCTAAACCTGGAACGATGTAACCCTTTTCGTTGAGCTTTTCATCTAGCGATCCAGTGACGAGAGTAATCGGAATACCAGTGTTCTTAAATGAATCTTCTAATACTTTGATTCCTTCTGGCGCTGCCAATAGACAGATTGCAGTGATCTCGTTGGCGCCACGTTCGATCAGATACTCAAATGCTGCGACCAAGGTTCCACCTGTTGCGAGCATGGGATCAAGTACAAAAACCTGACGCCCCGATAAATCTTCAGGGAGTCGATTGGCATATGTGCTTGCTTGCAAAGTTTCTTCATCGCGAACCATGCCAAGGAATCCAACTTGCGCAGTGGGCAGAAGTTTTGTCATTCCATCGAGCATTCCTAGTCCTGCGCGCAAGATTGGCACTACTACCGGGCGCGGTTCAGCCATAACTAGTCCAGTTGTTTCGGTAACTGGAGTCTTGATTGAAACAGTCTTGGTGCGAACATCTCGAGTGGCTTCATATGCAAGAAGAGTTACAAGCTCAGATACCAGTAGGCGAAAAGTTGGAGAATCGGTTCTTTCGTCGCGCAGAACAGTCAATTTGTGAGAGATCAGCGGGTGATTAGCAACGTGAACTTTCATGTCACCTACCTTACAGGGCTTTCAATCCCACTCAATGAGTGCCAATATGGGAGATGTGTCAGATGTAACCCAAGACTTTGCGATTGAGGCGTGGCATGA
>CAZHPQ010000086.1:0-3012 GCA_964533845.1 uncultured Candidatus Planktophila sp. | reverse complement strand
TCTTCGCCGCAGTAGTTGCCATCGCGGTAGTTCTAGGAATCCGCGAACTCAATCGCGCGCTATCGGCAGCCAGCATCCATCTACCTTTATGGGCTCTAACAGCTGCAGGCGTTGGTCTTTCGGCTGCAACATGGTTCGGGGGAGTTTCAGGCTTGGCGGTTGCTACCGCAATCGCCTTTCCTTGTTTATTGGTGCTGCAACTCCCGCGAGGAACAGAGAACTTTGTAAAGACAGCATCAGCATCAGCGCTGGTTTTGATGTATCTGCCATTTCTTGCTGGCTTTCTCATTCTGCTTGCCCGCCCAAGTAATGGCCTTGAGCGCGTTATGACTCTCGTAGTACTTGTTGGATGCAATGACACCTTTGCTTATTTAACTGGCGTCCTACTTGGAAAGCACCCACTTGCTCCAAAGATCAGCCCTAAGAAGACAATTGAAGGCTTAGTGGGCTCTCTCGTCTTTACAACACTTGGTGGGTCTCTAGCCTTTGTCTACATCATGAAATCTGATTGGTGGCTGGGTGCAATCGCAGGACTTGTCACAGTCTTTACGGCAACTGCAGGAGATCTCATTGAATCAGCGCTCAAGCGCGATATGGCAATTAAGGATATGGGCACTCTCTTGCCGGGACACGGCGGCATCATGGATCGCCTTGATTCAGTTCTCTTTGCCGCGCCCGCACTCTGGCTTGCGCTAGAAATCGTGC
This sequence comes from uncultured Candidatus Planktophila sp., assembly GCA_964533845.1. GTDB lineage: Bacteria > Actinomycetota > Actinomycetes > Nanopelagicales > Nanopelagicaceae > Planktophila. The sequence goes on along the minus strand of CAZHPQ010000086.1, from coordinate 2,307 downwards.
GCCGTGCGCAAGACTCTGGCCTGTTATGACAACAGAGCGCCCGACAGAACTAAAGCTAGTCTTTGACGAACCAGTTCAGAGAAAGAAAGCCCCTAAGCATTTAGCTGACTTCTCACCAGCTGAACGAAAAGCATTTGCTAAAGAGCTTGGCTTTCAACCCTTTCGCGCCGCACAAGTTGCAACGCACTACTTCACCCACCTTTCCAATAACCCGGAAGAGTGGACAGATATCCCTGCGGCAGAACGTCAAGCGATATCAAAAGCGTTGACCCCTAAACTGATTGAGCTTGTTACTACTCGGACCACAGATGGTGGAATGACCCGCAAAGATTTATGGAAGTTGCATGACGGAGTTCTCGTTGAATCAGTCTTGATGCGTTACTCAGATCGCACCACGGTCTGTATCTCATCCCAAGCAGGGTGCGGCATGAACTGTCCTTTCTGTGCAACAGGACAAGCAGGACTTACTCGCAATCTTTCAGCTGGTGAAATCACCGACCAGATTGTCGCAGCTGCTCGCGCATGCGCAAACGGTGAAATGCCTGGAGGGCCAACGCGTCTATCCAATATTGTCTTTATGGGAATGGGCGAGCCACTAGCTAACTACAACGCTGTTGTGCGCACGCTTCACAACATCACAGATCCAAATCCAGATGGCCTTGGAATTTCAGCACGTTCGGTTGTTGTCTCAACTGTTGGCTTAGTGCCAGGAATTGAAAAGCTGATGGATGAAGGCATTAACTGCACACTCGCGGTTTCACTCCACACGCCCGATGACGAACTTCGTGACAGCCTTGTCCCAATAAACAATCGCTTCAATGTCCGTGAAGTACTCGCTGCCGCAGATGCCTATGAGAAGAAAACTGGTCGTCGCTATTCAATTGAATACGCACTTATTCGCGATATCAATGATCAATCGTGGCGCTCAGATTTGCTCGGACGATTGCTCAAGAATCGCAATGCTCACGTCAACCTGATTCCACTCAACCCAACACCAGGTTCTAAATGGACAGCCTCCCGCCGCGAAGATGAGGCGGAGTTTGTTCGCATCCTTGAGTCTTATGGGGTGCCAGTTACAGTTCGTGATACCCGTGGTCGTGAGATTGATGGCGCATGTGGCCAACTAGCCGCTAGTGAGAAAGCAAAGAATTAACTAGTATCACCGCATGGCCCCAACAGTGGATATGAAAGAAGCAGCAGCTGCATACGAAGCTGCAACACAGTATTTTCTTAATTTAGCGCGGGGCGTAACCGCGGATGTGATTGATGTACATGCTGAGAATGAATGGTCAGCTCGTCAATGTATTCACCACATGGCAGATTCTGAGGCGCAGTCATATGCGCGCCTGCGTCGTTTGGTGGCCGAACCCGAAGGTTCGATTATTCAGGGATATGACGAAGGTGCATGGGCAAATGAACCCAAGCTTGCCTATGCAGATGGCGACGTTAAGAATTCGATTGCGGTCTTTGCGGCTGTGCGTGCTGCCTCTTTAGATGTGGTTAAGCGGCTGGAAGAGAGTGATCTCGAGAAGTTCGGCGAGCATACCGAATCAGGTAAGTACACAATTGCTCGCTGGTTAGAAACCTATACAAAACATCCATACGATCACGGTGATCAGTTGGTAAGGGCTACGAAAGGTCAGGCATAGCAGGTGAAGAAGTTACAGAATTTCATCAATGGTAAGTCAGTCGATAGCGCATCTGGCGAAACAACAACTCTGATTAATCCTTCAACTGGTGAAGCCTTTGCAACGGCTCCTAACTCAAACGCTGCCGATATCGATAAGGCGATGAAGGCAGCAAGTGATGCTTTCCCAGTCTGGCGCGATTCCACCCCTTCAGAGCGCCAACGCGCACTGCTCAAGATTGCCGACGCCATCGAAGCCCGTGCACAGGAATTTGTTGATATTGAATCCGAGAACTGCGGTAAGCCAAAAGGCCTAACCGCATCAGAAGAAGTACCACCTATGGTCGATCAGATTCGCTTCTTCGCAGGCGCTGCTCGCAACCTTGAAGGTCGCTCTGCTGGTGAGTACATGAAGGGCATGACCTCATTTATTCGTCGTGAACCCGTCGGTGTGTGCGCACAGGTAACTCCGTGGAATTACCCAATGATGATGGCGGTCTGGAAGTGGGCCCCGGCAATCGCCGCAGGTAACACTGTTGTTCTTAAACCAAGTGATACCACTCCTGCATCAACTCTCTTCATGGCTCAGGTCATGGGCGAATTTCTTCCAGATGGTGTTATCAATGTGATTGCCGGAGAGCGCGCAACAGGTGCTGCGCTCGTTGATCACCCAACTCCTG
>CAZHPQ010000085.1:1573-3052 GCA_964533845.1 uncultured Candidatus Planktophila sp. | reverse complement strand
TTCTGGATGGGTCTTTCTAAGCGTTCACTGCTCGTTGCCTAGCAAGGCAAGAATTCCTTAATGCAAATCTGAATCTGCTGGACCTTCACTCCATGATGTGAATGTTCCGACCAACCCTGCACGTGATGGAGCACAGATCAGCGGCCCTGCCTTCCAAGTGCGCTTTGGATCAAGAGGTGCAACGCGAACTAAGCGCATATCGCCTTCGCAACCAGCACGAACAGTGACAGCATCGCCTGTGCGGCTTACGCGCACAGTGACCTCTTTACCCATCCACTCAGATACGCGTCCTGTGGACCAATCTGACATCGTGGCGGTAACTACTGCACCCACTTGCGGATAGCCATCGCAGAATTCAACAGCTGCCTTTATCCAATTCTCTTCATCGCTAGTAATAAAAATTCCGCATTGGTCGAACTGTTCTTTGTAATCGAGAATAAATGAGACTTCCATGGCGCTATCTTGTGGAAAGTCCTTAACAAGAGCGTGTCCATCATCGTGGATAAATCCATAAGCGGTGGTGCGCCACCAATCGCTTCCTTCAGCTGCCTCAACGACTATCGCACCATTTTTCTCGGTGATTGAAACTGGCTGGCGCGTCCATGAACCTTCTGACCAGGCGATAGTTTTCATCTTGACTCCTTAGATGTTGAGTAGCGAAAGGGCAGCGATAGCGCTATCGAAACCTTTATCTTCTTTGCTGCCTGGGCGACCGCTTCGAGCGATTGCCTGGTCGAGATTTTCGCACATCAAAACACCGTAACCAATAGGTTTAGAGAACTTTAATTGCACATCAATCACACCTTGCGTAACTCCCTGGCAGACATAGTCAAAGTGTGGAGTTTCACCTTTAAGGACTAAGCCCACGGCAACGACGGCATCGAAGCCCTGTTCAAAGGCTTTCTGCGCAGCAAGTGGAATCTCAAATGATCCGGGCACAAAGATGACCTTTGCTTCTTTTACTTCAGCTGCCAAAAGTGCGCGCTGTGCGCCAACGATGAGATCGTTGCAGATATCCATATGCCAAGAGGAAGAGATGATGGCAACTCGCGCGTTGGGCGCCTTTGGAACTGTGATTTCTGGTGCGTGGCCGGCCATTTACTTTCCTCCTTGAGATGTATTTCCTAGATGGCCAAGACGTTGCGCCTTGGTATCAAGGTACTTCTTATTAAATTCATTTGGCTCAATCTGCAGCGAAATCTGCTGGCAGGCGATGCCGCTTTCAGCAACTGCCTTTACCTTCTCAGGGTTATTAGTCAGCAGCTGAATGGATGAAAGACCTAAGTTTTTCAACATTGAAATCGCTTCAGACCAATCGCGTGAATCAACAGAGTGGCCTAGTTGCAGATTGGCATCGACTGTATCGAGGCCTTCATTTTGCAAGATATAGGCCTTGAGCTTTTCAGTCAGGCCAATGCCGCGACCTTCGTGATCGCGCAAGTAAAGAACGTATCCATAACCATAGGCTTCAATGGCAGC
>CAZHPQ010000085.1:0-1473 GCA_964533845.1 uncultured Candidatus Planktophila sp. | reverse complement strand
ACTTTAGGAAGTGGCTCAAGTTTCTCTTGATACTCCTTGATTTCAGCTATCGAAATCACTGGAATCTGATGCTCTTGTGCAAAAGCGGTAAGCGTTGCACCGCGCGCCATCGAACCATCGGCCGCCACAATCTCTGAAAGCAGCGCTGCTGGATATCCACCAGTCAGTTCAGCAAGTGCAACACCAGCTTCAGTATGTCCAACGCGCGCTTGAAGCCCACGCTTGTGAGCTATCAACGGGAAGATGTGGCCTGGTCTAATGAAATCAGTATCCCGACTTGTTGGGCTGCCGAGGGCGCGAATAGTTGCGGTGCGCTCTTGTGCGCTCACACCCGTTGTTAGGCCTTCTGCTAAATCAACAGAGACAGTGAAGGCAGTCTTACGCGCATCCTGATTCTGTTCGACCATATAAGGAAGACGTAAGCGATAGGCATGCTCTGCCGTAATTGCCACACATAAAATTCCAGTGGTGTGGCGAACCATAAATGCTGTCTTTTCAGTGGTGGCATGTTCTGCCAGCATGATGAGGTCGCCCTCATTTTCGCGGTCGTGATCATCTACGACAATCACCATATCTCCGCGGCGGAAGCGATCAAGGGCTGCTAGAAAATTACTCTGCATTCTGCGCTCCTTTGCTCATCAAGCGCTCTACATACTTAGCCAAGATATCTACTTCGACATTGACTAAGTCTCCTGGCTTTTTACCGCCAAGATTTGTCTTTGCCAGCGTCTCTGGAATGAGCCAAACAGTGACCAGATTGGAACCATCTTCAAAAGAGCCAACAGTCAGTGAAACGCCATCTAGCGTTATCGAACCTTGTGCAACAACGTATTTCATGAGTTCAGCTGGCACAGAAATATCGAACTGCGCCCATTTTTCACCAGGTGCTAACTGCAGAACTGTGGCTACGCCATCAACATGGCCTTGCACGATATGGCCACCCATGCGCATATCCATCTTGGCGGCAAGTTCTAGGTTTACCTGCGAACCAGCTTCTACTTGCGAAAGCGAAGTCAGATTCAAGGTCTGCACCATGACATCGGCGGTAAAGGAATCTGCAGTCAGCGATGTGGCTGTAAGACAAACACCATTGACTGCAATCGAATCCCCCACTTCTAAACCTGCAACAGATTTAGGTGCTTTGATAGTAAAGACGGCAGAACTTTCGCCGCGAGTAATTGAGGTGATTGAACCTTGTTCAGAGACGAGTCCAGTAAACACTTAACGCCCCCTGACTAAGTAGTGGGATTTGATATCGCCACCGAGTTGAGTCACTGAGAGCAACTCAAGTTCGATGTGATCTTCTAGCGTTGAAATGCCCAAATGGCTGACGAATTCTTTGCCAGCACCCAGCATCTTGGGAGCCTGATAAACAATGAGTTCATCAATCTTTCCTGATGCCATCAACGCAGATCCAAGCGTTGGTCCTGCCTCAACTAATACCTGGTTAAATCCCTCATCGGTGAGCACCTT
>CAZHPQ010000084.1:0-3100 GCA_964533845.1 uncultured Candidatus Planktophila sp. | reverse complement strand
TAATGAAGAGGCTGCAACACGTGGCTAATCAGATTATCTTGTGGCGCCATGGCCAGACTGATTGGAATGTGGCAAATAAGTTCCAGGGCCATACCGATATTCCCCTTAACGAAGTCGGCAAATTTCAAGCAGCACATGCAGCGCCCCTTATCGCTGCCATCAATCCAACAATGTTGATTGCTAGCGACCTTAACCGCGCACAGAGCACAGCGCACGAGCTAGTGAAGCTAACTGGGCTTGAAGTACTTACTGATGAGCGCTTGCGCGAAACTAATTGTGGAAATTGGGAAGGCCTTACAGGAGAAGAAATTCGTAAGGTAGATCTTGATAATTTGCGTCAATGGTCGCTTGGCGGCGATAACCCTGCAGGTGGAATCGGCGAACGTCGTAGCGAAGTTGGTGCGCGCGCCGTAGCGGCAATCACAGATGCACTTGTTGGAAAAGATAACCAACGTATTGTTGTGGCAACTCATGGTGGAACAGCGCGCACAATCATCGGCTCATATCTAGAGCTGCCAATTCCATTCTGGTCACGCATTGGTGGGCTCTCGAATGCGCAGTGGTCGATTCTTGATCACTCACCGAAGGGCTGGTTGCTGGTTGAACATAATGCCGGTTCGATTCCAGAGCCTGTATATGGCGAAGAATCTGGGGCAGTGATACCTGATTCAGTGCGGTAAAGTACCTTTTTGTTCGAGGGGATATGGCGCAATTGGTAGCGCGCTTCCATGGCATGGAAGAGGTTAGGGGTTCGATTCCCCTTATCTCCACAAAAGTTTTGATCAGCGCTCTGTAGATAGAATGGACTAATGGAAACTTCATCTGAACACCAGGCGTATGACTTCGCCTACGTTCAAGAGAAGTGGCTTCCAATCTGGGACAAGCTAGAACCATTTAAATCCGGTCGCGCCGATGATCCGCGCCCCAAGAAGTATGTACTCGATATGTTTCCGTATCCATCGGGTGATCTTCATATGGGCCATGCCGAGGCATATGCGCTCGGTGATGTCATTGCTCGCTATTGGATTCAAAAAGGTTTTAACGTCATGCACCCAATCGGTTGGGATGCTTTTGGCCTTCCTGCTGAAAATGCTGCGATTAAGCGCAATGAAGATCCACGTATTTGGACCTACGAAAATATTGCAACGCAGAAATCTTCAATGCGTCGCTATGCCTGTTCCTTCGATTGGGATCGCGTCTTTAATACCTGCGACCCTGAGTACTACAAGTGGAACCAGTGGCTCTTTACCAAACTTCATGACCGTGGCTTGGCCTATCGTAAAGACTCTGCGGTTAACTGGTGTCCAGGGTGCCAGACAGTATTGGCCAATGAACAAGTAGTAGCGGGGCTATGCGAACGTTGTGATTCTGCTGTCACTAAGAAGAAGCTCAATCAGTGGTATTTCAAGATTACTGATTACGCAGATCGTCTTCTTGATGACATGGAACAACTTGAGGGTAAGTGGCCTGAGAAAGTCTTGCTCATGCAGCGCAACTGGATCGGTCGCTCACAAGGAGCCAACGTTAAATTTGTTATTGAAGGCCGCACTGAACCTGTAACTATCTACACAACTCGTCCCGATACTTTGTATGGGGCGACATTTATGGTGGTTGCAGCAGATTCTGCTCTTGCTGCAGAGCTCGCAGCGGGTTCTCCTGTCGAGGCTGAATTTATTTCTTATCTTGAAAAGATTAAGGCAGCCTCCGACATCGATCGCCTTGCAACTGATCGCCCTAAGTCAGGTGTGGATTTAAAGCGCTTTGCAATCAATCCAGTTAATGGCGAGAAGTTACCGATCTGGGCATCTGATTATGTACTTGCCGATTACGGAACTGGCGCCATCATGGCAGTTCCTGCTCACGATCAGCGCGACTTGGATTTTGCCCGGGCTATGAAGCTCCCCGTTCGCGTCGTTGTTGAAACTGGCGAAGAAGATCCAAATGAAACTGGAATCGCTACAACAGGCGATGGGAAGCTCATTAATTCAGGGCCACTTAATGGTTTGAGCAAAGATGAAGCTATTACTGCAATCAACAAGCAGCTAGAAGCTGATGGTCTTGGAAAGTCAGCACGTAACTATCGTCTGCGCGATTGGTTGGTATCTCGCCAGCGTTATTGGGGCACACCAATTCCTATCGTTCACTGCGATAAGTGCGGCGAAGTCGCTGTTCCTGACTCCGAACTTCCACTTCTGCTTCCAGATGCTAAAGGCTTAGACCTTAAGCCAAAGGGGCAGTCACCGCTTGCTGCCGCAACTGAGTGGGTGAATACCAAGTGTCCTAAGTGCGCAGGCCCTGCCATGCGCGATACCGACACGATGGATACCTTCGTTGATTCATCGTGGTACTACCTGCGTTACCCGTCATCTACGAGCGCAACCGAACCATTTAACCGCGCAGAGATTGATACCTGGCTACCAGTTGATCAATATGTCGGCGGTGTAACCCACGCAATCTTGCACTTGTTGTATTCGCGTTTCTTTACCAAAGTTTTATATGACATGAAGATGCTCGACTTCACCGAGCCATTTACCCGCCTACTTAATCAGGGCATGGTTGTCATGGATGGCTCTGCCATGTCTAAATCTCGCGGCAACCTAGTGCGTCTTTCAGATGAACTCGAAAACCATGGCGTTGATGCGATTCGTCTATCAATGGTCTTCTCAGGTCCTCCAGAAGATGATGTGGATTGGGCCGATGTTTCACCATCGGGTTCAGTTAAATTCTTAAGCCGCGCGTGGCGTCTTTCGGGGGATGTTGCATCTGCACCTGGCGTAGATTTCAGCAGGGGCGAAATATCGCTACGTAAAGCAACTCATAAGGCGCTTCATGACGCTGGCTTTGCCGTCGAATCTTTCCGTTTCAACGTGGCAGTTGCTCGCGTCATGGAGTTAGTAAATGCAACTCGCAAGGCGATTGACAGTGGTTGTGGCCCTGCAGATCCAGCAGTTCGTGAAGCAACTGAGGCGATCGCCATCATGCTTTCACTCGTTGCGCCATTTACTGCCGAAGAGATGTGGGAGCGCTTAGGACATAAGCCTGCGATTGCCTTGGCTGGTTGGCCAACAGTTGATCCAGCTCTTCTGATTGATGATGAAGT
>CAZHPQ010000083.1:0-3144 GCA_964533845.1 uncultured Candidatus Planktophila sp. | reverse complement strand
ACGATCGCACCTTGCCATTTCCAGGGTGGACTACTTCGGGCGTTATGACTCCGGGGGGCGCGCAATCACTTCTCAAGGGGCACGGAGTAGTTGCTGGAAAAAGAATCGTAGTTTCAGGAACAGGACCTTTTCTTCTCCCGGTAGCAACCGCACTCGCCAAGAACGGCGCTCAGGTAGAAATCATTGAAGCACAGACTCCGCTGCGCTGGGCGCTTTCACCACTAGCTTTACTGCTCAATCCTGGAAAGTTCCCCGAGTTGATTCACTACGCAAGTGCGATTCTTCGCCTCAAAATTAGGGTTTCTTTTGGTTGCGCAGTAACTGGTTATCACGATGGTGTAGTTCATATTTCCAAGGTTCGCTCTGATTTGAGTATCAGAAAGAAGAGCGCACGAAGCGCTAAAGCAGATGTTGTGGCAACTGGATGGGGCTTTCTCCCTGATGTCACACTTGGTGGAATCTTGGGTTGTGCGCAGACTCTCGATAAAGATGAAACTGTGATCTTCGCAGTTGATAGAGAACAACGTGCAAGTGTGCCGAACATTTGGATTGCGGGAGAGGCCACAGGTATAGGTGGTGCGGATTTAGCTCTAGCCGAAGGAACTATTGCTGGTTTATCGGCGGCTGGCTCAGAAATCTCATCAAAAATGATTTGGAAGAGATTTACCAAGAGACTCTTTGCTCGAGCACTTCAACGAAGCTATCCGGTAGGCAATGGTTGGCAAGGCTGGCTGAGCGATGAAACCATCGTTTGTCGTTGTGAAGAGGTCAGTTACCAAGAAGTAATTGAATCTGTTCAAGACTTAGGCGCCGAAGATGCACGTACATCAAAGCTCTTTACTCGCGCAGGCATGGGGCTTTGTCAGGGACGCGTGTGTTCCAGAAATGTCAGCGATCTCGTTGCAGGTACCACAAAGTGTGCTGTCTCACGCAATGAACGATTAACTGCTAGCAATAGACCCATCGCTGCACCCATCTCTTTAGGTGTCCTTGGTGATGGAACAACAGGGTAAAGTGTGAGGCATGACTAATCCTTGGAACGGCGTCCTTACCGCTACTGCAACACCATTTAAAGCAGATCTCTCAATCGATTACGACAAGTACGCAGAACATGTTGCGTGGCTTGCAGCTAATGGAACTCATGGAGTAATTCCGAATGGTTCATTGGGTGAGTATCAAGTACTTACAGCGGAAGAACGTGCCAAGATGGTCGAGGTCGCTGTCGCTGCAGCTCCAAAAGGTTTTAGCGTAGTTCCGGGCGTAGCCGCATATGGCGCAACCGAATCCCGTAAGTGGGCAGAGCACGCGCAGAAGGCAGGAGCGGGCGCTGTGATGTTGCTTCCTCCCAATGCATATCGTGCATCTGACGATGAAGTGGTTGCACATTACAAAGAAGTTGCTCGCGTTGGTATTCCAATCATTGCCTACAACAATCCGTTTGATACAAAGGTGGACCTGACTCCAAAGTTGGTTTCTCGTATCGCAGACGAGGTTCCTGAAGTTGTTGCAATCAAAGAGTTCTCAGGTGATGTTCGCCGAATTTGGCAGATTAAACGACTTGCACCACGCATCGAAGTTATTGTGGGAGCGGACGATGTATTCCTCGAATTAGCAACAGCTGGAGTAGATGGATGGATCGCTGGATTCCCAAATGCACTTCCGAAGGAATCTATGGAACTCTATAACTTGGCTACATCTGGAAACTTCAAAGAGGCGGCTCCGATGTATGCAGCCCTCCACGATGTCTTCCACTGGGATTCAAAGAAGGAATTTATCCAGGCAATCAAGCTCGGCATGGACCATGTCGGTCGCTACGGCGGACCAACTCGTCTACCTCGCCTACCTTTGCCGGCTCACGAACAAGCGCAAATTCATCGTGAGATGGATGTTGCTCTTGCTTATTTCAAGAACCGTTAATCCAAAGTAGGTTGCAGGCCATGGAGAGCATTCGTACGGTCACAACGGTTGAAACACATACCGAGGGAATGCCGACTCGTGTAGTTACTTCGGGTATTGGGGAAATTCCTGGTGCGACGATGTTTGATAAGCGCCTGCACTTCATGGAACATATGGATTTTTGGCGCCAATGGTTGATGTTTGAACCACGAGGCCATAGCGCTATGAGCGGTGCAATTCTGCAGAAACCAACAAGGCCAGATGCTGATTGGGGAGTTGTCTACATCGAAGTATCGGGATGTTTGCCGATGTGTGGACACGGAACTATTGGGGTAGCAACCGCTCTGGTTGAGAAGAAGTTGGTGAAGGTCGTAGAGCCAGTAACAACCATTCGACTTGATACTCCTGCAGGACTTGTAGTCGTTGATGTAGCTGTCGAAAATGGTCGAGCCAAGTCGGTTACTTTGACCAATGTTCCATCATTCTGTCTTGCCCTCGATCAAAAGGTGAACGTTCCTGGTCTGGGTGAACTCACCTACGACATGGCATATGGAGGCAACTTCTACGCGATTGTTCCAGTTGAAAGAGTCGGTTTGGAATTCAAGCGCGAGAATGGTCAAAAGTTCCTTGATTTGGGTCTTGCGATTTCTGATGCAATCAATGAACAGAATCGACCGGTCCATCCTGAGAATCCAGATATTGCAATCTGTCATCACATCGATTTCATTTCGCCTGGAAGTGAAGGTCCGCTGCATTGGAAGAATGCGATGGCTATTCATCCGGGATGGTTTGATCGCTCTCCTTGTGGAACAGGCACAAGTGCGCGGTTGGCGCAGATGGTTGCACGCGGAGAATTTAGCGATTCAGATGTTTTGAAGAATGAATCGTGGATCGGTTCTCACTTTGAAGCCCGTATCAAAGAGCGGACCAAGGTCGGCAGCTTCGATGCAATCGTTCCGATGATTACTGGTCGCGCTTGGGTGATGGGTGAAGCAACTTGGACCCTTGATCCCAATGATCCATTCCCCAATGGATTCATCGTTTAACTCTTGTAATTGGTTTAGTTAATTAGCTGCGGAATCTTCCAGGGATTGGCATCTTGTAGTGCAACAGGAAGCGCGCTCTGTGGCAGCCCTTGATAAGAAACAGGGCGCATAAATCGATAGATCGCATCTACGCCAACTGAAGTTGTATGCGTAGATGATGAAGGCCACGGACCACCATGAGTCATCGCAGCTGTTACTGCGA
>CAZHPQ010000082.1:0-3216 GCA_964533845.1 uncultured Candidatus Planktophila sp. | reverse complement strand
TTCAGTGCGGTGGTCGTCTCGGTGGTGCAGAAATGTCACGCTCTGAGTTCTATCGCGAAGGACGCGTTCCACTACACACACTCCGTGCTGATATTGATTACGGTTTCTATGAAGCTGCAACAACATTCGGACGTTTGGGTGTAAAGGTTTGGATCTACAAGGGTGAAGTTATTGGTTCACGCTCAGAGCGCGCAGAGAAGGCACTTGCTGAAGCGCGCGCTCCAAAGCCAGAACGTCGCGGACCACGTGCACCTCGTGCACCACGCGGTGAAGTAACAACTACCCAGGCACCAGCTGCAGATGCAGCTCCAGTTGTTGAAGGAGGCGCTGAATAATGTTGATTCCTCGCAAGGTTAAGCACCGTAAGCAGCACCACCCATCCCGTTCGGGAGCAGCAAAGGGTGGAACTCAGGTTGCATTCGGCGATTACGGAATTCAGGCGCTTGCTCCTGCATACGTAACTAACCGTCAAATCGAAGCAGCGCGTATCGCGATGACTCGTTACATCAAGCGTGGTGGAAAGGTATGGATCAACATCTATCCAGACCGTCCATTGACAAAGAAGCCTGCTGAAACTCGTATGGGTTCCGGTAAGGGTTCTCCAGAATGGTGGATCGCAAACGTGAAGCCAGGTCGCATTATGTTTGAAATTTCAGGCGTCACAGAGGCTGTAGCAAATGAAGCTATGCGCCTTGCGATTCACAAGCTCCCAATGAAGTGCCGCGTTGTAAAGCGTGAGGAGGCATAACCATGGCGATTACTAATGAAGAACTTCGTCAGCTCACTGCTGAAGAGTTAACTGCAAAGCTTCGTGAAGGAAAAGAAGAACTCTTTAACCTTCGCTTCCAGGCTGCAACAGGTCAGCTCGAATCACATGGTCGTCTCGGTGCAGTTCGCAAAGAGATTGCTCGCATTTACACAATTATTCGTGAACGTGAATTAGGAATTGGAGGCGCTGCATAATGTCACAGGCAAATAACGCAGGCACAAACGAGCGCGGATTCCGCAAGACACGTGAAGGTATCGTCGTCTCAGACAAGATGGATAAGACCATCACCGTTGAAGTATCGAATCGTGTTTCACACGGTATCTACTCAAAGGTTATGAGCCGCACGCACAAGCTCAAGGCACATGATGAGACAAACTCAGCAGGTACTGGAGATCGCGTTTTGATCATGGAAACTCGACCAATTTCAGCATCAAAGCGCTGGCGTTTAGTTCAAATCATCGAGAAAGCTAAGTAAGGGGCGAATAAAGAATGATTCAACAAGAATCCCGCCTACGCGTTGCGGATAACACAGGAGCTAAAGAGCTTCTCTGTATCCGTGTACTCGGAGGATCAAAGCGCCGTTACGCAGGCATCGGTGACATCATCGTCTGTTCAGTTAAGGATGCAATTCCTGGCGGACAGGTTAAGAAGGGTGAAGTCGTTAAGGCTGTCATCGTTCGCACTGTAAAAGAACGTCGTCGTCCAGACGGTTCTTACATCAAGTTTGACGAGAACGCAGCTGTCATCCTCAAGGCTGATGGCGAACCACGCGGAACTCGTATCTTCGGACCAGTTGCTCGCGAACTCCGCGACAAGAAGTTCATGAAGATCATTTCACTCGCTCCGGAGGTGCTCTAACCATGGCGAAGATTAAGAAGAATGATGAAGTCTTGGTTATCGCTGGCAAGAACAAGGGCGTAACCGGCAAGGTGCTTCACGTTGATGGATCACGCGTAACTGTTGAAGGCGTTAACCGCATTCAGCGCCACACTAAGGAATCAACAACCGAACGTGGCGTCAAAGTTGGCGGAATCATCACTCAAGAAGCATCAATCCATATTTCAAATGTCATGGTCGTAGATTCAGATGGCAAGGCTTCACGTCTTGGTGTTCGTGTTGACGATGAAGGCAAGAATGTTCGTATCTCACGTCGCACAGGAAAGGACATCTAATGACAACGACTACAGATGTTCGTCTCAAGGCTCGCTATAAGAGCGAGATTCAAGCAACGCTGAAGAGCGAATTTGGATATAAGAATCCAATGCAGATTCCAACGCTCGTCAAGATTGTCGTCAACATGGGTGTTGGTGAAGCTGCTCGTGATTCAAAGTTGATCGAAGGCGCAATCCGCGATCTCGCTGTAATCACCGGTCAGAAGCCACAGGTCACCAAGTCACGTAAGTCAATCGCGCAGTTCAAGCTCCGCGAAGGCATGCCAATTGGTGCACACGTCACTCTTCGCGGCGATCGCATGTGGGAATTTGCAGATCGTCTGCTCTCAATCTCACTTCCACGTATCCGTGACTTCCGCGGTCTTTCACCAAAGCAATTTGATGGCAAGGGCAACTACACCTTCGGTCTTACCGAGCAGGTTGTATTCCCAGAAATCGAACAAGACAAGGTAGATCGCCCACGCGGTATGGATATCACTGTTGTAACCACAGCTAAGAACGATGACGAAGGTCGCGCACTACTTAAGGCGCTCGGCTTTCCTTTCAAGGAGGCATAAGAATGGCTAAGACATCACTCAAGGTTAAAGCTGCTCGCAAGCCGAAGTTCAAGGTTCGCGGATATACACGTTGCCAGCGTTGCGGTCGTCCGCACTCTGTCTACCAAAAGTTTGGAATCTGTCGCGTCTGCTTCCGTGAAATGGCGCACCGCGGCGAACTCCCTGGCATTACCAAGGCAAGCTGGTAAGGAACTACAAACGAAAAAAGTCCAGACAGATTGTCTGGATACTGATTCGAGAAAGGCCATAGGCCACGTATGACAATGACAGATCCGATCGCAGACATGTTGGCTCGTCTGCGCAATGCGAATTCTGCCTACCATGAAACGGTTTCAATGCCGTCATCATCGGTCAAGGTACGTATTGCAGAAATCCTCAAGCAAGAGGGTTACATTGCAGATTATCGCGTTGAAGCCGCAGCAGCAGGAGTGGGAAAGAACCTCACACTTGATCTCAAGTTTGGTGCAAACCGCGAACGTTCAATCGCTGGTCTTCGCCGCGTTAGCAAGCCAGGACTTCGCGTTTACGCAAAGTCAACTGCGCTTCCAAAGGTTCTTGGTGGACTCGGAGTTGCAATCATCTCCACATCATCAGGTCTTTTGACAGATAAGCAGGCCAATAAGAAGGGTGTAGGCGGAGAAGTTCTCGCCTACGTATGGTAACCATCTAATGTCACGTATTGGTCGTATGCCTATCGCCGTTCCAAGCGGCGTAGAAG
>CAZHPQ010000081.1:0-3256 GCA_964533845.1 uncultured Candidatus Planktophila sp. | reverse complement strand
ATACCTGAAAGTTGTACGTGGCCAAAGGCATCGAGTGGTTGATCCTTTGTGATCATGTCGCCATCTTGAGGAATTGCACCTTCGGCGATGACGATGATTGGAGCAGTTCCAGTCTTAAAGCGAGAGTTAACAAATTCGCAGACCTTGTCGACTGAGAACTTCACTTCAGGGATCAAGATGCATGCGGCATCCCCTGCGATACCTGAATGCAGAGCAATCCAGCCCGCATGGCGACCCATCACTTCAACAATAAGTGGACGGTGGTGGGATTCAGCAGTTGTATGGAGACGATCAATTGCTTCCATTGCAATATTGACTGATGTATCAAAACCAAATGTGAAATCTGTGTTGTTGAGATCGTTATCGATTGTCTTTGGAACGCCGATGACCTTGACGCCGAGCGCATCGAGCTTGGTAGCAACACCCAGTGTGTCCTCGCCACCGATTGCGATAAGAACATCGATACCTTGATCAGCGAGGTTCTGCTTAATTCGTTCAACGCCGTTATCGATCTTAAATGGGTTAGTACGTGAAGATCCAAGGATGGTGCCACCCTTGGCAAGAATTGGCTTTACTGTTGCAAGATCAAGGGGCATGGTGAGCGCCTCAAGAGGGCCCTTCCAACCATCGCGGAATCCAACGAATTCATATCCGTACTCTTTAATTCCCTTTGTTACTACTCCACGGATAACGCCATTAAGCCCTGGGCAGTCTCCGCCACCAGTAAGAATTCCAATACGCATTGCAACGCTCCAAAATAAAGTGAGATTTGGCTGTAATTAAGCCGCACTGTGGTCAACACTGACTGGCACAGTCTAGCCTTTGCTCATGGCTAATAGTGACCACCAAGCGGGAAAATTAGTGGCTGGCGTGGACTCATCTACGCAATCGGTCAAAGTTGTGATTCGTCACGCAGATACTGGTGAGTTAATTCGCCAAGGCCGTGCGCCACACCCTGATGGCACTGAGGTTGATCCAGCACATTGGTTGACTGCACTCAACACCGCCATTGCAGCTGCTGGCGGAATCGACGATGTCAGCGCTATCTCTATTGGTGGACAACAACACGGCATGGTCACTCTAGATGATTCAGGTAGCGTCATTAGACCAGCGCTCTTATGGAATGACACTCGCTCGGCAACGAGCGCAGACGATCTCAATTCAGAATTAGGCGGACCAGCAAAAACTGCAGAGCAAGTGGGTTCAGTTTTGGTTGCAGCGTTTACTGCTTCTAAATTGCGTTGGGTTGCAGATAATGAGAAGGAGAACGCAACGAAAGTTGCTGCTGTTGCGTTGCCACATGATTGGTTGTCATGGCAGATGCAGGGTGGCAAAGACTTTGATCTGCTCTTTACCGATAGATCAGATGCATCAGGAACCGGTTACTTCAACCCTGTGACATCTACCTACCGCCACGATATTTTGAGTTCAGCTCTTCGAACCGACCGCACCATCATCGCTCCACGCATTATTGAACCTGCAGCTTTTGGCGGAAAGACGCTCTCAGGAATTCCGATTGCAGCAGGCGCTGGCGACAATGCAGCCGCAGCGCTCGGTGTGCAAGCAGAGCCAGGCGATGTTGTCGTTTCACTTGGAACAAGCGGTACCGCCTTTGCAGTTTCAGATACTCCAACTCATGATCCAAGTGGCGCAGTAGCAGGATTTGCCGATGCAACTGGTCGCTATCTTCCACTGGTCTGCACTTTAAATGCCGCACGCATCTTGGATGCTGCAACCCGAATTCTTGGAAAGAGCCATGATGAAGTTGGCCAATTAGCACTTGCCGCCAAACCTGGTGCGCACGGGTTAACGCTTCTGCCCTACTTTGAAGGAGAGCGCACACCTAATCGCCCCAACGCAAAGGGCGTCTTTGCTGGAATGAATCTAACTAACTCAAACCCGGAAGATATTGCGCGCGCCATGATTGAAGGAATGTTGTGCGGCCTAGTTGATGCCGTTGATGCGCTCGTTGATCTTGGCGTGAATGTAAAGCGCGTTCTTCTCATCGGTGGCGCTGCCAAAAACCCTGCAATCTCCTCAATTGCATCAGCGTTATTCGGGCGCGAAGTACTAGTTCCCCAACCAGGTGAATATGTTGCAGATGGTGCAGCACGCCAAGCAGCATGGGCGCTCTTAGGAACAGCCACTGCACCAAAATGGAATTTGGGTGCAGTTCACTCTGCCCATGCTCCAGCTACTCCAGAGGTTGTAGCGCAGTACCGTTTACTGCGAGATAGAACGCAAACTTGGTAGCGCCACTAGCAACGGTTCTTCTTCTTAATGATCACCTGCACCGCAATTTTGGGGCGCTCAAAAGTGCAACTCCTGCCACCCATCAGATTCTCTTCATTGAGAGTGAGCGGATGCTCACCACTCGCACCTGGCACTTGCAGCGCCTCTTCTTTCTTATCTCTGCGCGAGATCACTTTCTGCAAGAACTTAAAGAAGAAGGTTTCAAGGTCACTCTGCTTCGTAGCGCTGATACTGCATCAGGAATTTCGCAATATCGCAGCGACAACCCAAGCGCTGAACTGATTGCAGCAGAGCCTTCTTCACATCAGCAATTACAACAATTTCAAGAGCTGGGAATCACGCTTATCCCCAATGATTTCTTCTTAACTCCCCGACCTCTTTTTGCACAGTGGGCAGGTGCACAGAAGAGCCTTGTCATGGAGAACTTCTATCGCGCGCAACGACAACGCCTCAATATCCTGATGGAAGGTGCAGATCCTGTTGGTGGGCGCTGGAATTACGATGCTGAAAATCGCCTACCTCCCCCAAAAGGTGAGCATCTGTGGCCGCCATACCTAGAACATGCACGGGATGAGATTGATAAAAAAGTTCTGCAAGAGATCGCTAATCGCAAGTTGCCCGTCTATGGCGATGCTCCCGATACAACGTGGGGCACAACACGTACTGCAGCCCTGAAGCAGCTCGATCATTTCCTCGACAAAGCCTTCGCTGAATTTGGCGCCTATGAAGATGCCATGACCACCCAAAGCTGGGCGGTCAATCACTCACTACTAAGCCCCTATCTCAATGTAGGGCTGCTCCATGCAGAAGAAGTTGTGACAGCTGCTCTTAAGAGATTTAAGAAGGGCGATATTCCACTTGCAGGAGCAGAAGGGTTTATCCGTCAGATTATCGGCTGGCGTGAATACATCAATGGACTTTATTGGTTCTTCGGAGATCTCTACCGCGCTGAAAACTCTTTGGCGGCAAATCGGCCGCTCCTGCCTCTCTTTGAAGATTCAAC
>CAZHPQ010000080.1:0-3262 GCA_964533845.1 uncultured Candidatus Planktophila sp. | reverse complement strand
CTCCCCCTTGAAGGTAGTTGAGTTGATATCCCTCACCTAACTTTTCAGCGCTCCATACTTGTGCGCCCGTTATGTGAGTGATCAATTTGTTCTGCTGCAACTCATTCAGGTAATCGACTGAACGGTTGCTCCTATAACCAGTGACCTCTCTTTGATGTCTCCAGTACTGACCGCCACCACGAACTTGTGAATCAATCACCGTCACTTGACAGCCTTTACTGGCCGCGCTCTTCGCCGCTGCTAGACCAGCTGGTCCTGCTCCTACAACAATAATCACAGACTGCTCTCGACCTTCATGTCGTTGGAGATTTCAATCAAGCACGCTCTCTGATTTGCAACCCCATTGATGGTTACTACGCAATCAAAACAAATACCAATGCCACAGAAGATCGAGCGGGGCTCTTCTCCAAAACGAGTTCTCCGCAGTTCTCTCTGCCCAGCTGCAATCAAAGCAGCAGCAATACTCTGACCCTGATTGCCCGTAAACTTCTCGCCATTAAAGAAGAATGAAATGTCGTTGCTCATACTTTTGCCATCGCAAATCTCGCAGGGCTAAATGCGCTTGCATCCATAAAGCTGGGGCGACCCAATATTGCATCTGTAATCAAGGCCGCAGAACCTGGGGCTAAACCGATTCCAGCTCCTTCATGGCCGGCTGAATGCCATAAGCCTTTTACTTGCGCATCTTCTCCGACAACCGGAAGATGATCCGGCGCGTATGGTCTAAAGCCATGATAGGCGCGTAGCAGTTGGACATCGCGTAATACTGGAAAGAGTGAAGTTGCTTGAGCAGCTAGTTTTCGCAAGATTCCAATATTCTTAGAACTGTCGAAGCCCACTCTTTCGCGACTTGCGCCAATCAAAATGGTTCCACTTCGAGTGCCTTCAACAACAGTGCTCGTCTGCAAATCTGCATCACTACTTGCCACATTAACGACGTAGTCGGAGTCATATACTTTATGAAAAATGTACTGTGGCGCTGGTTCAGTTACCAAGATGAATCCACGACGTGGGGCGATCGGTAGATCAGAGCCTGCCATGCGGGCAATCTCGCCAGCCCATGTACCTGTTGCATTCACGACGATGGGTGCAAGAAATCTCCCTTTCGATGTCTGGATTCCGTAGACCTGTGAATCCCTAACCAAAACCTCAGTGACTTTTGCCTGAGAAATAAATTGACCGCCTCTGGTAATCACAGTGCGAATCACATGCGCTGCCGCCAACATAGGTTGGCATTGTGCATCTTGCGGATAAAAGACACCACTATGAAACTCTGGGTGCAGATAAGGCTCAAGGTTGTGAAGCTCTACCTTGCCCACAACTTGTGCATCAACACCATGCTCTCTTTGATGAGTCGCCAGTTTCATCAGCGCAGAATCATCATGACGTGCAACTACTACCCCACCTTTGGCTTCAAGTTCAAAGTAATCGCCGACATCCTCCTGCATTTCGAACCAGAGATCGCGAGAGCGCAGAGCAAGGGTGAGTTCAGGACCTGGGTCTTTATCTGAGACAAGAATGTTTCCTTCGCCCGCACCCGTTGTACCGCTGGAAACAGATCCGCGATCTACAACAAGAACGTTAAGACCTGCATTAGTCAGCGAAAGCGCACACGATGCGCCCACAATTCCAGCGCCAATGACAATTGCATCAGGGCTTTGCATGGGAGAAGTCTGCTCTATTTCTGGATTTGTTGCAGAACATCATTGAGAGAGTCGTCACTTGCGGGCGCGATATCCCATGGCTTGTGAAGTCCATCTTTCGACCATCGCGGAATCACATGCATGTGAAGATGGAAAACAGTCTGCCACCCGGCTTCGCGACTCATCTGAAAAACTGTTGTTCCTTCAGAGGCGAGCTTGTTCTGCAAAAGATCGGCAACTTCTTTCGCCATCTGAGCGACTGCCGCATATGTCGCACTATCCGTATGATGAATATCAACCACATGCTTCTTTGGAATTACTAACGTGTGGCCTCTATTGGCCGGAAAGATATCGAGAAATGCCAAACAATCTTCGTTCTCCATGACCTTCTTAGCAGGAATGGTCCCTGCGACTATTCCACAGAAGATGCAATCAGACATAGGTTCACTGTAGGGCTTGGATTCTTGCCCGCGCAATCTTCTGACTAGGTGATTCGTGTCCAAGCATGTAAGACAAGAGATCCAATAAACGTCTACTCACGCGCAACCAAATCTTTGAGCGCTTCTTTAACCCCAGAACTTTCAGAAA
Source organism: uncultured Candidatus Planktophila sp. (assembly GCA_964533845.1). Taxonomy (GTDB): domain Bacteria; phylum Actinomycetota; class Actinomycetes; order Nanopelagicales; family Nanopelagicaceae; genus Planktophila. The sequence continues at coordinate 1,031 of CAZHPQ010000080.1, read as the reverse complement.
AGGTTCATCGATAGTAGCTATGGCGGCATTCGCCAGGATTCGGTAGAAGAAGAGGCCGCCCTTACCAAATGGCGGCTTAAGGATGAAGCTAACTATCGGAGGCGTCATCGCAATTGTCTCTACCTCATTCGTTATAAATCCAGCGATTGTTTCTTGAAGTTCTAAAGCAGACTGTGGCGCGCTGTTTAGTCCCAGTGGAATCGCACTCTTCGACCATTCCTGCACATATCTATCTGCACCTAATGAGATTGGATAGCCCAATTCCAGGTGAGCGCGAAGGAAAGAATCAGTAAATGCGCAATGCACCCAGAGAAGATGGCGCGCATCTCGGGCGCTATACGACTGAGACTTACCGTCTTTAGCTGGATATGTTCCGTTCACATGTGAATGAAGTTCATTTACGCGACGGGCTTCTCGTTCAATCGCTTCTGTTGATCCAAATGTTGTGATTGTCAACCATCGAGTAGTTCGTTCAAGTCGACCCAAAGGATCAGTGTCGTATTGAGAATGTTCAGCCACGCCAGTGAGTGCAGCTGGATGCGCAGCCTGCATCAGGAGGGCTCGAATGCCACCAACCAGCGTAGATATGCAGCCATGGACTTCCCAGACCGAACTACCTGGACCGAATAATCCAACATCGTTACCGATAGCCATCTGTTGCGCCCATGCGGGCGCGCCTGTTGGATCGCCAGATACGGTTTTGCGAAATGCATCTGCGGCTCGCTTACCTCCGAGGGCCGCTACGACTCTATTCACATCGCGCAGTTTAGGCGCAGAAAATCAAAGTGCAATCTAGCTTCGTGTTGATAATCCAGCTGTGATTTCGAGAATTACCAAAGCGGCCAATCGAATTGTTCGTTCATCACTCGAATCCTTGGCCGAGTCAATCTCGGTGATATCGACGGAGACTACTTCCTTGCTTGATCCGGCGAAAAAGGCAAACTGTCGAATCTCATCTGCAGATATTCCACCCGGTGCTGCCGCAGGACATGCCGGCACTACAGATCGATCGCAGATATCCATGTCGAAAT
>CAZHPQ010000079.1:0-3386 GCA_964533845.1 uncultured Candidatus Planktophila sp. | reverse complement strand
CGGACAAAATCAGCATCAAGCCACGGCTTATAAATTCTTAGATTTGGATTGGCTAAAAGACCATATCGATAGAAACGCTCGATGTCATTGCCTTTGTAGGTTGAGCCATCTCCCCAGATTTCAACTTTGTCATGCAGCATTGCGCGCACCAAGAGCGTGCCGGTTACGGCGCGACCTAGCGGAGTTGTATTGAAATACTGTTTTCCTCCAGAACGGATATGAAAGGCTCCGCAAGCAATTGCAGCAAGACCTTCTTCAACAAGTGGGGTTTTGCAATCAACAAGACGTGAAATCTCTGCCCCATATTCTTTTGCGCGACCTGGAACTGAGTCGATATCTGGCTCGTCGTATTGGCCCAGATCTGCGGTGTAGGTGCAAGGAATCGCACCCTTTGCGCGCATCCATGCAACGGCTACAGAGGTATCGAGACCGCCAGAAAATGCGATGCCGACTCTTTCGCCGACTGGCAGCGATGCAAGAACCTTGGACATGGCGGTAAGTCTAACGGCTCAGCAGGGCTGCTAGCGCAGGTTTAACTTTCCATAGCGAGAGCATCTGCTCATAACGCTGCTGTTCTGCCGAATCAGCAGTAGCGCCTGTCTTTACCGCACGAATCATGAGATTTCTAGGTGTGTGTTCTCCGCCAATGAATTCGATTGCCTCGACGCGATATCCATGTAGCTTCATGATCTGCATACGTAAAGCATCAGTCAGCAAATCACCGAGACGTTCTTTCATAATTCCATTTCGGGTCATCATCGTCCATGGCTCGGGGATCTCATTCATCTGTGCCTGAATATCGTGATGACAGCAAGGCGCAATCAACGCCAGACCAGATCCTGCGCTTATTGCCCAAGCAATTGCATCATCAGTTGCAGTGTCACAGGCGTGGAGAGCAATAGCGACATCAGCTTTCGTCAACGATGTATCCGCAATCTCTTCTGCTCGGAATTCAATACTGCCCGCAATTCCTAACTGCTTTGCAATCTCATTGTTGCGATCTCGTGAAGCTGTTCTGACATCAATCCCAATTACTGAAACTGGCAAACCTTGACCGCGCAGATATTGATGCGCTGCAAAGGTTAGGTAGGCATGGCCACATCCCAAATCAACGATTGTCAGCGGCATTTCTTGGGTCGGGGTAGGAATATGTCCAGCAGAAATAGCGCTCGTCAGCGCCGGTGTGAGTAGACGTAAAAACTCTTCGACCTGACGATACTTATCGGCTTTAGTTGGTTTGAGTTTGCCATCTTTATCTGAAATTCCCACAGCGATAAGGAAGGGGTCTGATGGTTCGAGTAATCGCGACTTGGTGCGATCATGCTCGAGAACCTGGTCCTTCTTCTCGCTAGTGCGGTGGATCAACGGTTCACCTTTTTTTGTAATGCGAACACTTATTGAGCCAGAGGTTTGTTCAAGCAAAATGTTGGCATATCCAGCGCGAAGCAATGAAGGTAGCGGTGTTTCATTAGGTGCATAGTTCTTAGTAGTCATAGCGCGACCATCGCTATAGGTAAGTTGCATCTGCAATGAATTCTTGATGAGTACAGGACGTATATCGATGCGCTCATGCGGAGTCTGCATATTTCTGCGGCGACCAGACAGAACTACGCGCACAAGTGATTGATGAGCGCTAAATAGTGACTCAATCTCACTAAATAAGTCTTCGAGTTGATCTGTGCTCACGATGGAGAATGCTAGTCTGCCTTAATGGTTTCGACTACTGAGTGGCTCATAACAATAATCGCACTGCTTGCAATCCTTGCTTTTGACTTCACCTGGGCCATTAAGAATCGTAATAAAGAGACCTCTATGCGCGAAGTCCTTATGTGGACTGCGTTCTATGTCAGCCTAGCAATCGGATTTGGCATCTCATTAGGAAGTTGGATTGATTCACAAGCACAGCAAGAATTCTTTGCAGGTTGGCTCACTGAGTATTCACTCTCATTCGACAATCTCTTTGTCTTTGTCATCATTCTTACAAAGCTCAAAATTTCTAAAGAGCGCCAACAGCTCGCCTTGCTTATCGGAATCGTTATTGCGCTCGTACTGCGCGTGATCGCAATTAGCGTAGGAGCTGCAGTAATCGCTCGATTTGAAGCGGTCTTCTTTGTCTTCGGCGCATTCTTGCTCTACACAGCTATCCAGCTCTATGCCGAGAGCGCCACCCATGGCGAAGATGAGAAGGAGAGTGGAATCATCCGCGTTCTCCAAGAGCGCGGAATCAAGCCATTTACTATCGCCCTGATCGCACTCGGAATGACCGATTTACTCTTTGCCCTCGATTCAATTCCTGCAATCTTTGGTCTAACCCAGAATGTTTATATCGTCATCACCGCAAATGTCTTTGCTCTCATGGGGCTACGGCAGCTCTACTTCCTTATCGGTGGACTGATGGAAAGACTCATCCATATCGGTCGCGGACTTTCGGTTGTCCTTGGCTTTATTGGAATAAAGCTCATCTTCCATGCCTGCCATGCCGTTGGCTGGCATGAAATTGCGGGTATTCATATTCCAGAAATCACCATTACTCAGAGCTTGAGCGTCATAGTTCTTTGTATCGGAACAGCCACAGTTACTAGCTTGATTGCTACACGCAAAAAAGTTTAAGCAATTGGCAGTTCGGCAACAATTGCAAGTCCGCCTAATTCGCTCTTTCGCAAGGAAAACTTGCCATCGAGCTTTTCAATAACGGCCGACATAATGCTCATGCCTAAACCGGAGCCACCATTTTCGCGTGAACGAGATTTATCAAATCTATTGAGCGAGCGAATATCCTCGCGGTAGGCGCCATTTGGTAGGCCCGGGCCGGCATCTTCAATCATCAACTCAATATGTTTACCGCTTTTTGCAAGGGTAATTCTTACAGCGTCTCGGGCATCGGTATGGCGCACGATGTTATTAAGGGCATTCTGTATGAATCTCGAGATGTAATCGCGTGAACCCACAATATAGAGGCCAGGTGTTACCTGCAGTCCAACATTGCGCTCTGGATTCAGCGTTGTGAAATCGGTTCCGTGTGCGCTGACAATCTCGCTTAAGTCAATGGTTTCAATGTCGCGAGCACCACTCTCACCGAGTTCAGCAAGAAGTAGTAGATCCTGAATCAGAGTTTCCATGCGGCTAATCTCGCTTCCCACGCGGTTAAAGGCGCGAGATTTATCTGCCGGCGCCGTTAACTGATCTTTGCTGAGCATTTCGACATAACCCTTAATGACAGTCAGTGGCGTGCGAAGTTCATGAGAGGCATCCCCTAAAAATTCCTGCATGCGTGCAAGAGATGCCGAATCAGCGGTACGGCGCTCACGTCGGAAGTAGAGGAAGAGCAAGCCTGCCGCAAATGAGTTGAGAATGACGGTAACTAGTGCCAAGTACTGTAAATCTGA
>CAZHPQ010000078.1:0-3544 GCA_964533845.1 uncultured Candidatus Planktophila sp. | reverse complement strand
TTTGGTGTCTATCGCTCACTTCGCAAGAGGGGCTTGCGAATTCCTGAAGATATGTCGATTGTTGGCTATGACGGACACGATTTTGCGCAAACTTTAGGAATTACAACTATTGCCCAACCTGTGCCGTTCTTGGGTCAGCTTGCGGCGTCTCAGGTGATGGCGCATATTGAAAAGCCTGATAGCCCTGATTCGCAGATTGTTGTGCCGACCGAGCTGGTTGTGCGCCAGTCAGTATTGAAGATGAACTAACTACTTAACTGCGCCCTGTGAAATACCTGTAATGAACTGCTTTTGCAGGATTAAATAGAAGATCACAATTGGGATAACAGCGAGTGCAAGACCGGCCATCGCTTGTCCGTATTCAATTGAGTACTGTCCAAAGAAGAGATAGGTAGATAGCGGCAAGGTCTGTGTCTCTCTTGTCAGCACAAGACGTGGTAATAGGAAGTCATTCCAAATCCACAGAGCGTTGATGATGGCAACGGTTGCTGTAATTGGGCGCATCATTGGGAAGATAATTCGCCAGAATGCCACCATATCGGAGGCGCCATCAATCGATGCTGCCTCATCAATTTCAGTAGGAATGGTGGTAATAAAGCCGTGATATAAAAATGTTGATAGTGCGACGCCAAAGCCGATGTAGAAGAAGACGAGCGATGCGCGGTTGTTCCAAGAAACAAATGGGGCAAAGAGCGCCATAAATGGAATCATCAGAGCTTGGAAGGGAACAATCATTGAGGCGACAAGACCTAAGAAGATGTACTTTGATGATTTTGTCTTGGTGCGCGCTAGATAGTAAGCCAGCATGGAAGAGAAGATAATCAAGAGTGAAACGCTAAAGATTGTGATGATCAGTGAGTTGGTCAGTGAGCGGAAAAATTCCATCTTGGTTAGAGCTTGTTTGTAGTTATCCCAGGTAATTTCTGCTGGGAATGCCAGTGGATTTTCCAGAATATCGAACTTGAGCTTAACTGAGTTAACAAAGACTAAGAAGAATGGGAAGAAATAGGCGAAGGCGAGCGTGAGTCCGACCCAAAATGTGGCTCTCTTGCCCCAACGTGCACGGGTATTCATCGCTGCACCTCGTATCTCTTTGAGATAGTTACTTGGACAAGAGCCGCTAGGGCCACAACTAAGAACATTACGACTGCTTTAGCCTGGCCGGTACCGAAGTCACCTTCAGCGAAGGCATCTTCAAAGATATGTAGTGAGATCAGTTCGGTTGTGCGGAATGGTCCACCGCCAGTAAGGGCCACGTTGACGTCGTAGGCCATAAAGCCGCTTCGCAGCGTCAAAAAGAGCGCAATAGTGAAGGCCTGCGCCATAAGTGGGATCTTTATAGCGAATAAGGTGCGTAGCGGAGAAGCTCCGTCAATTTGTGAGGCTTCGAGAACATCATTTTCGATTGAGATAAGGCCTGTGATGTAAACAATCATCATGTAGCCAGATGATTGCCAGACGGTAACGATAATCAGCGCCCAAAAAGCTTTATTTGTATCTTGTAACCAGGATTCTTTAAACATCTCCCAGTCATATTTTTCGGCGAGTGCAACGAGTGCGCTATTGAAGATAAATTGCCAGATAACGCCGAGGATTACGCCACCGATGAGATTTGGTACAAAGAAGAAGGTGCGGAGGAAATTCTTGCTTTTGAGTTTTGAGGTAACAATGAGTGCCAATCCAAAAGCAACTGCGTTAACCAGAATGAGTGATACCACTACGAAAAGTGCAGTGAACTTTAGGGTTGACCAGAATCTTGGATCTGAGAATGAATCTGTGTAATTAGTTAATCCAATAAATTTGGTGGTTTTGAAACCATCCCAATCTGTAAAGGAGTAATAGAAACCATTTACAAAGGGCACTACGAGAACAACTATGAAGATTGCAAGTGGAACGCCAGCAAATTTCATAAATTTCTTTATGGATCTCGCTCGAGTCACTCGAATCTCCCTTCCTAAGTGAAATCATCCCGAGGCGAGTTTTCTCGCCTCGGGATGATTCTATTTACTTCTTTTTAGACTTTAAAGTGGTGGAAGTGCAATTAAGCAGCTTCTCCACGCCAAGTCTTTGGCTTGCCCTTCCATGCATTTTCAATCGCCTTAGCAAGTTCAGCTGCGCTGATCTTGTCGGTGAAGTACTGCTGCATAGATACCTTTCCAACTTCCTCTTGGAGGCCAGCTGGGTAGTAAGAGTTCATCCATTCAAGAGTCTTTCCAGCGGAAGCAAACTTTGAAATTTCCTTCGCCATGAAAGTCTTTGGCTCGATTCTGAAGCCCTTGTAGACAGGGATGAAGTTCATGCCGCCTTCTTCAACTGGGCCAGCTACACGCTTCTGTCCTGCTGGAGATGTGTAGAGCCAGGTAAGGAAGTCGAGTGCACCCTTTTGCTGCCACTTTGTTGACTGCTGTGCATCGATCATGAAGTAGCCAGGAACACCGACAGGGATTGAATCGTTGCCGTAATCCTTAGCGTTGTTGCTGATTGGTAGTGGCATAAGTCCGAAGTTGCCGCCCTTTGATTCTGTGATCAAGTTTGGCTCTGTCCAGTTACCTTGGAACATGAATGCGTAATCACCACTTGAAAGGTTCTTGATTGAAGCATCATATTCGGTATCTGTGAGGTTTACCTTGCCAGCGTTGTACTTCTTGAGTAGATCAAAAGTTGCAACCCAGTTCTTGAATGTAGAGTTGTTAGCAAGGTTTGCCTTGCCATCTACTAGATCATCAAGACCCTTGAGGCGTGCTTCTTTTGTCTTTCCAACATTGGTGTGGAAGATGTTTGTGAAGTGTGCACCAAGTGACCACCAGATAGCTGAGAAGTGAAGTGGCTTCTTGCCTGCTGCTTCAACCTTCTTGAAAGCTGCTTCGAGGTCTGCGCGAGTTGCAATCTTTGATGGATCAACGCCTACCTGATCAAGAACCTTCTTGTTGTAAAGAAGTCCGAATGCTTCAGCTGTTGATGGAACACCAACCTGACGTCCGTTGACGTTACCTGATGCAAGTAGGTCCTTAGATACAAGACGTGCAAGACGTGTTGTCTTGAGATCCAAAACCTTGTCGGCCATATCTGGAATCTCTTGAAGTGTGTACATGATTGTTGGTGCGTTCTTAGCTGCATACATTGGTGTCACGTTCTGAAGGAATGTGAGCTTGCGATCGCCAGGAACTGACTTAACTGTGTAGCAATTTTGTGACTTGTTGTATTCAGCAACTGCTGCAAGGAACTGATCCTGAATTTCAGGCTTGATTGTTCCAAGCATTGTTACTGTCGCTTTTCTTGGGCATGTGTTTGCAGATGCTGATGGTGTAGCAATTGCAATCAATGACAAGGAAAGTGTTGAAGCTAGAGCAATTGCTCCGAGTTTCATCGACTTCTTCATATGAAGTGTTTCCTTTCGAGGGTTAGCCGGCGTCCTAGGTTGGCCGACTGTGGGAAAACGATAAAGCCAGGTGCGAAGGGTTTGCGAGGTGAGCCAATAACGCTCTTACAACGGTTTTTTGCAGATTTTTGCAGTTTACGCGTGGGTGGTTTGCAGCCTTACGAC
>CAZHPQ010000077.1:0-3559 GCA_964533845.1 uncultured Candidatus Planktophila sp. | reverse complement strand
TCCGATCAATGAGCAAGTTGCCATTTGAGACGGTGACAGAGTTGAGAATTCTCTCCTTACTCCAACTTTGAATTCTGAATGTGTCGCACCAGTAGCGCATATAGGAACGCATCGCGATTTGAGTGAAGCCATCTAACTCTGCCGAGTTCAACTTCGGTTGCGTGCGTGATAAGTTGCTCCGTAGCCTCTTTACGCTCTTTCCATTACGTCGATAGACGAAATCTGCAATCGCATCAAAAAGCTTATAAGCGCTCTTTTCGGGAAGTGATCTCACTACCCACCATCCCGTGAAGTAGGTGGCAGCAGTCATTCGGTCCATCATCTTGATGCAAGCCCTCGTCGTACAACAACCATGCGTTGAATAACGGTAATTACTCCCAGGATTGCAAGGAGCCAGAGGCCGATAGCAAGTATGTAAGGAACTCCAAGTCCATGGAATCCAACTGCAGTAAGAATGATGATCAGCCTCTCGGTTCGCTCTGCAATTCCGACTGAGCATTCAATTCCAAAACTTTCAGCCTTTGCGCGTATATACGGTGTGAGAAACCCAGTTACGAGCGTGGCTAATCCAAGAAATGAGAGGGGGTCATCTGCAGTAATAAGAGGAACGATGACTGCGATTGTGATTGCTGAATCCGTCACTCGATCGATTGTGGAATCTAAGAAACCGCCCCAAAGGCTGGCTCCTTTCTGCGAAATTCGCGCCATCGCTCCATCAAAGAGATCACTGAGGGCGAAGATGACGATGAAGATTGTTCCCCAGAAAAACTCTTCTCTTGGGTAGAACCAGGAGGCAGAGGCAATAACTCCGATAGCTCCAAGAAGAGTGATGGCATTTGGCGTCACGCCTATAGATACAGCAGCACGAGCCACCGGATTGATTAATCGAGTGACTGCTGGTTTCAGTGAGCTACTAATCATCGGCACCATCGTAGGCTTACCCGCGTGCCAAGCCCCAATTCTGAGCCTGTGAATTCCCCGTCAAAGCGGATACATGTTTACGGGCATGTCAGCGCATCCCCTGCGGCTATCGCCTCGGCCTTTCAGGGAAGAGTTTCAACCAGCGCCGAGGCGGATTCAGATCTTGCAATCTTTGCCATCAACCCAAGTGCAGGAATTGATGCGCAGACAATTTCGCTCTGGCAGGCGCTAGATGATTTCCAGATTCCCCGCTTAGTCCTGGTGAACGGACTTGAAGGTCAAGAGTTGGACTTTGATGATGCTGCAATGTTGGCCAGCCGGGTCTTTGATCAAGTAATTACCCCTTACTTAGTTCTGCATGGTGACGACGGTGAGCCAACGGCGCTCATTCGATTGCAAGATTTAGAAATCACTGACTACTCAACTAACCCGCCAACCACAAGACATTGCGATCCTGAACACGAAGAGCTTGTTCGTGAATTTCGCGACGAGTACTTTGAACAGACTTCAGAGATGGATGAAGGTGCATTTGCTGCTGGAATCATCTTTCCTGCAATTCCCATCAATCTTAATAAGGGAATCGGTGTAGATGTTGTGCAGCGCTATATAGACCTGCTACCAAGCAGCAGCTAACTCAGCACGCGTCATAGTCAGAAGTTGCGGCATTACCTTGGTCTTGCCAATAATCGGCATAAAGTTTGCGTCCCCTGACCAGCGAGGGACGATGTGTTGGTGAATATGCTCTGCAACTCCAGCACCTGAAATTGCTCCTTGATTCATACCTAGATTGAACCCGTCCGCCTTGGAAACTTTTCGGATAACGCGCATTGCATGCGATGTCATATCCGTAATCTCGTGACGTTCTTCATCAGTCAGGTCGGTGAGATCTGCAACATGGCGAAAGGCGCAGATAAGTAAATGACCAGGGTTGTATGGGTAGAGATTCATCACCGCGTATGCATGCGTTCCACGAGCAACGATGAGCCCTTCTTCATCACTCAGCGTTGGTATGCGACAGAATGGGCAAGCGACATCGTTGCCTTCAAGTGGACGATTCTCTCCGCGTAAATAATCTAAGCGGTGAGGCGCCCAAAGTCGTTGCCAACCATCGGGCATACCTGCCCCAGAAATCTCATTCATCTTTAGACCTGCTCGCGCGCAGCAATCGTTGCTTTGATTTCAGCGATAGCTTGCGCCACCGGAATGCCATTCTTCTGTTCGCCATTGCGATACCTAAATGAGACCGCACCAGCCTTCATATCTTCTTCTCCAGCAATGACCATGTAAGGAATCTTTTGCATCTGCGCATTGCGCACCTTCTTCTGCATGCGGTCATCCGAACTGTCGATTTCGGCGCGAATACCGGAGGCCTTCATCTCCTTGATAACGCCAGAGAGATAATCAGCAAAGGTGTCAGCGACAGGGATTCCAACTACTTGCACTGGAGCAAGCCATGGTGGGAACGCTCCTGAATAGTGTTCGGTGAGAACCCCGAAGAATCGCTCGATGGATCCAAAGAGTGCGCGATGAATCATGACAGGTCTCTGGCGACTTCCATCGGCTGCGGCAAACTCAAGTTCGAATCGTTGTGGCAATTGGAAATCAACCTGGATCGTAGACATCTGCCACGTACGACCGATTGCATCCTTTGCCTGAACCGAAATCTTTGGGCCATAGAAGGCTGCGCCACCTTCATCAAGTACTAGCTCTAACTTTTGGGCAACCGCAGCTTTGCGTAGCGCTTCAGTTGCTTCTTCCCAATCATGGTCTTCGCCGACTGATTTCTCTGGATTGCGAGTAGAAAGCTCGAGGTAGAAATCCTGTAGTCCATAATCACGTAAGAGATTCAAGACGAAGGTAAGAAGTGAATCCAATTCACCCGGCATCTGCTCTTTGGTGCAGTAAATGTGCGCATCATCTTGAGTGAAACCGCGCGCGCGAGTAATTCCGTGCAAAACGCCAGACTTCTCGTAGCGGTAGACAGTTCCGAACTCAAAGAGGCGAAGAGGGAGTTCTCGATAGGAACGCTGCCTGGACTGGAAAATAAGGTTGTGGAAGGGACAGTTCATAGGCTTCATGTAGTACTGCTGGCCAGCGCGCTTTATTGTGCCGTCAGCGTGCAGCTCTTCATCCATGATCATCGGCGGATACATGCCCTCTGAATACCAGTCGAGGTGGCCCGACTTCTGAAAGAGCGCTGCCTTTGTTAGGTGAGGTGAATAAACAAATTCGTAGCTTTCTTCTTCGTGGCGCTTACGAGAATAATCTTCCATCGCACGACGAACGATTCCGCCTTTTGGATGAAATACCGCAAGACCAGAACCAATCTCTTCAGGGAAGGAGAAGAGATCTAACTCTTGTCCGAGACGTCGATGGTCACGCTTTTCCGCCTCTGCAAGTAGCTCCAGATATGCGTTGAGCTCATCTTGTGATGGCCACGCTGTTCCATAGATGCGCTGCAGCATTGGATTTTTTTCAGAGCCGCGCCAATAAGCGCCCGCGCTACGCATCAACTTAAATGCGGGAATGTGCTTGGTGGAAGGTAGATGTGGGCCTCTACAGAGATCTGACCAGACTGGCTGTCCATCTCGGCCCAAGTTGTCATAAATCGTTAACTCAGCCCCACCTACTTCGACGT
>CAZHPQ010000076.1:0-3846 GCA_964533845.1 uncultured Candidatus Planktophila sp. | reverse complement strand
CGCGCTGCTTTAATCTTCTCGATATCAGCATCGGTAGCAAGGGCGGCGACGAAGGCTTCTTGTGGAACTTCAACGCGTCCCACCATCTTCATGCGCTTCTTGCCTTCTTTCTGCTTCTCAAGAAGTTTGCGCTTACGTGAAATATCTCCGCCGTAGCACTTAGCAAGAACATCTTTACGGATCGCACGGATTGATTCACGGGCGATGATGCGAGAGCCAATCGCTGCTTGGATAGGAACTTCGAACTGCTGGCGCGGAATGAGTTCGCGCAACTTACCGGTCATCATCACGCCATAGGAATATGCCTTATCGCGGTGAACAATGGCGCTAAAGGCATCTACTGCTTCGCCCTGCAACAAGATATCGACCTTGACCAAGTTGCCTTCTTCATCACCCATCTCTTCATAATCAAGAGATGCATAGCCACGCGTGCGGCTCTTGAGCTGGTCAAAGAAGTCAAAGACGATTTCAGCAAGAGGCAGGGTGTAGCGAATTTCGACGCGATCTTCAGAGATGTAATCCATGCCTAGCATCACGCCACGGCGATCTTGGCAGAGCTCCATGATGGTTCCGATAAATTCAGCAGGCGCCAAAATAGTTGATTTAACGATTGGCTCTTTTACATTGTTGATCTTGCCATCAGGAAACTCTGATGGGTTGGTAACGATGTGCTCTTTGCCATCTTCCATAGTGACGCGATAAACCACGTTGGGAGCTGTTGAAATCAAATTAAGTTTTGCTTCGCGCTCTAGGCGTTCGCGCACAATTTCCATGTGAAGTAGCCCAAGGAAGCCGCAACGGAAGCCAAAGCCAAGAGCTGCTGAGCTTTCTGGTTCATAGACAAGGGCCGCATCGTTGAGCTGCAATTTTTCTAGCGCATCGCGCAAGACAGGAAAATCTGCGCCATCGAGTGGGAAGAGACCTGAGAAGACCATCGGCTTGGGATCTTTATATCCACCGAGAGGCTCTTTGGTGGGACGCGCAAAGTTGGTGATGGTGTCACCGACGCGTGATTGGCGAACATCCTTAACACCAGTAATCAAATAACCTACTTCACCAACGCCCAAGCCCTTTGATGGCAGCGGTTCTGGCGAGATAACGCCAACTTCGAGCGCTTCGTGCTTTACACCAGTTGAAAACATTTGGATTTGTTCGCGTGGATTAATGCGACCATCGACAACGCGTACGTAGGTAACAACGCCGCGATAGGCATCGTAGACAGAGTCAAAGATAAGTGCGCGTGCTGGTGCATCAGGATCACCGACAGGTGCTGGAATCTGAGCAATGATTTGATCAAGCAAATCTGCTACGCCATCACCAGTCTTACCTGAGACGCGTAAGACATCTTCGACTTTGCAGCCAATGAGCCCAGCAAGTTCTGCCGCAAACTTTTCAGGTTGTGCATTAGGAAGATCAATCTTATTGAGCACTGGAATGATGGTGAGGTTGTTCTCCATCGCAAGATAAAGGTTTGCAAGTGTCTGGGCTTCGATTCCCTGCGCACAGTCCACGAGTAAGACAGCGCCTTCGCAAGCTGCAAGAGATCGAGAAACTTCATAGGTAAAGTCAACGTGTCCAGGTGTATCGATCATATTGAGGACATATTCCTGTCCATCAAGACCGCTACGCCATGGCAGACGTACTGCCTGAGATTTAATGGTGATGCCGCGTTCACGTTCAATATCCATACGGTCGAGATATTGGGCGCGCATATTGCGAGCTTCGACTACTTCGGTAATTTGGAGCATGCGATCGGCAAGAGTTGATTTGCCGTGATCGATATGGGCAATGATGCAGAAATTACGAATCTGCGCTGGATTAGTTGAGGCCGGTTGCGGAGCCTTGGCAATCGAGATTGCAGGCACTTAAGCGACCTCTACCTTCGAATTATCTTTAGAAGCTGAGGTTAAATTAACGAACGCCGGCTTTAGCAGCAGCCTTAGCCATTGAAGACTTCTTATTTGCAGCCGCGTTCTTGTGAATAACACCCTTTGAGACCGCAACATCGAGAGCCTTTGATGCCGCGCGGAGTTCAGCGGTAGTTGCAGCAGCGTCACCCTTAGCAACTGCTTCGCGGAACTTGCGAACAGCAGTCTTGATAGATGATGAGACAGACTTGTTGCGAAGGTATGCCTTCTCATTTGTCTTAATACGCTTGATCTGCGACTTGATATTTGCCACGTGTATTGCTCCGATTTATCTGTTTTAGCCAAACCTTGTGATTTGTGCAGGAGCGTAGGTTATCAGCGTGGCCCTATGACCCCAAAATCGAGATTTAGCGGGCGGAACGGGCTGAAGTGATGGTCCGAACGGCTTTTTCCAGCGCATAAATCGGGTCAGATGAGGCGCCCTTCACATCCGCATCGGCCTTGGCGATAGCTTCGACAGCGGTTGCGATTCCACGCGGAGTCCACGATTGCAACTGTCTGCGCGCTTTATCGATCTGCCAAGGAGCCATACCTAATTGGCCAGCGAGTTCAAAAGATTTCGTTCCGCGATTTGTTCCAGAAACTTTTGCCATCGAACGCAGCGAAGAGGCAATCGCAGATGTGACCATCACTGGATCGGTACCTGTTTCAAGTGCACTGCGCAAAGTAACGAGAGCAACTGGCAAATTACCTTCAATAGTTGCATCTGCAACGTCAAAACCTGTTGTTTCGATACGCCCTCGATGGAACTTATCAACTATCTGTTCGTCTATTGGGCCAGCAGGTGCATCAAGTGAAATCTGTGAAACCGCTTGCTGTAATTCACGTAGGTCGCTACCGAGTGCGCCAACTAAAGCCTTAATCGCACCAGGGGTTGCCTTGCGCCCTGAATCAAGGAATAAATCTTTTACAAAGCTCTCTTTATCTGATTCCTTCTTAATTGCATCACAAGCGATGATTTCAGGTTTAGCTTTCTTGATTGCATCAAGGAGAGCCTTACCTTTGACTCCACCTTTATGAAGAAAAATCACAGTCATAGTGGAATCAGGAGAATCTAAGTATCTCGTTACTTCATCTTTCGAATCTTCGGGCAGATCTTGCAAATCCTTAATAACCAGAGTGCGGCGCTCTGAAAAGAGCGAAGGCGCCAAGGCATCTGCAATATCCCCGGGTAGCGCATCACTGGCCGCAATAGTGGTGATCTCAGACTTTTCCTCTTTACATTGCGCAACCAACTTGGCTAGAGCGCGATCGGCAAGTGCGCCCTCTGATCCGAGCAGGAGATAGAACGAATTCATATCTCTCTCCTTTTCGGTTGCGACTCAATACTGCTAGATAGTACTTCAGTACCAAGAAAATAATCGAGTCCATCGTTTGGTACGTTGCACAGATAAGCGATGTTTCGTGGCGTGAACTGCCACTGCCCCATCTCTATCTGTACGCAGAACCCTAGCCCCTGTCCTCTCAAGAGCCGAGAGGACTTCAGGTGCGGGATGGCCAAAGGTGTTTTCCGCACCGACGCTAATTATTGCTAGCTGCGGTGACAGCTCTGCCAATAGTTGAAAATCTTGATAGCGAGAACCGTGATGTGAAACTTTGTAGATATCGACTTCACCGATCTTCCCAATCAACCGCTCTTGTGCCAAAGGCTCTAAATCACCGGCTGCAAAGAGAGTGAAATCTTTGCTCCGTATGGTCGTTGCAATACTTGAGTTATTGGGGCTGTATCCATCGCCATCTGGCCAATGCACTGTGATGTGAAATTCGCCGATCTGCGCTGTTGTACCCGCATACACATTTCCATACCAAGTTTGACCGATTGTGCGGCGCTTCTTTGCACCCGCTAAACCTCCGACATGATCTGCATGTGAATGGGTGAGAATCAATAGTGGAATCTCTTTGATTCCTAGTTGATGTA
>CAZHPQ010000075.1:0-3946 GCA_964533845.1 uncultured Candidatus Planktophila sp. | reverse complement strand
CTATCCTTACTCCATGGCTCGCGAATACTCACTCGAAATCTCAGAGATAAGTGCGACCCTCACATCTATCGAAAAAGTTCTCGATCTCCCTAAACTTGAGATAGAAGCAGTTGAACTTGAAGCAGCTGCTGGCGTTCCGAATTTGTGGGATGACCCCGAGAAAGCGCAAGCGGTAACGAGCAAGCTATCTAGAGTTCAAGGAACTATTACGCGCCTAAAAAGCCTGCGCCGAAGAGTTGATGATCTGCCTGTTCTCTTTGAATTGGCAGCAGGTGAACCAGATGGCTCAGCGCTTAAAGACGCAGAAGGTGAACTCGATGCCACAGTGAAGGCAATTAGCGAGTTAGAAGTAACAACCTTGTTAAATGGTGAATACGACGACCGAGATGCGCTGATTACTATTCGCTCTGAAGCTGGCGGCGTAGAAGCAGCTGACTGGGCAGAGATGTTGATGCGCATGTATCTGCGTTACTGCGAGCGTCATGAATTTAAAGTTGATGTTTTAGAAACTTCCTATGCAGAAGAAGCTGGAATCAAATCAACAACATTTAGAGTCAGCGCGCCATATGCATATGGCACTCTCTCTGTTGAACAGGGAACTCATCGCCTGGTACGCATCTCTCCTTTCGATTCACAGTCACGTCGCCACACATCTTTTGCTGGAGTTGAAGTAGTGCCGGTGGTGGAACAGAGCGATCACATTGAGTTAGATGAGAAAGAGATTCGCGTCGACGTCTATCGCTCATCTGGTCCAGGCGGGCAGGGCGTTAATACAACTGACTCTGCAGTGCGATTAACACATATTCCAACAGGCATCGTTGTCTCATGTCAGAACGAACGTTCTCAAATTCAGAATAAGGCGACTGCGATGGCTGTTCTACAATCGAAATTGCTTGAACGTCGCCGCCAAGAAGAACAGGCGAAAATCAATGCGCTGAAGGGCGATAACTCAGGATCGTGGGGAAATCAGATGCGTTCCTATGTTTTAGCGCCCTATCAAATGGTGAAAGATCTTCGAAATAACCATGAGACAGGAAATACCTCTGCAGTATTAAATGGAGAAATCGATGATTTCATTGAAGCGGGAATTCGCTGGCGCCGTAGTTCTTCTCACGCTTAATCGCGCCTCAACTGTGATTTATTTCTGCCTGTGAATGGCGATATTTAGGGCGAATCAACCGAGAATTTCCAGCCTCACTCCATAAACTAGGGGCAGGTCTCAAAGGAGCTGCAGTGATTCGTTTTGAAAATGTAACAAAGATTTATTCGGGCCAGGATCGACCTGCGCTCGATAGCGTGAGCCTGGAAATCACCAAGGGCGAGTTCGTCTTCTTGGTCGGTATGTCCGGTTCCGGTAAGTCGACCTTCCTGCGCCTGATTCTGCGCGAAGAGCGTCCTACTTCAGGAACTATCCATGTGGCTGGAAAAGATTTAGGCACTCTGGCAAACCATAAGGTTCCAGAACTTCGCCGCCAGGTTGGAACGGTCTTTCAAGATTTTCGACTACTCCCTAATAAGACAATCTCAGAGAACATTGCATTCTCGCTCCATGTTCTTGGTTATTCTCAGAAAGAGATTAACCGCGAAGTTCCCGAGATGCTTGAACTCGTTGGTTTGGAAGATAAGGGCGATCGCCTTCCATCTGAAATCTCTGGTGGTGAACAACAGCGTGTGGCGATTGCTCGCGCATATGTCACAAAGCCGGCAATCATCATCGCTGACGAGCCAACTGGAAACCTTGACCCTGCCCTATCCGTTGGCATTATGAAGTTGCTCGATCGCATCAACCGCGAGGGCACAACAGTTTTGATGGCAACCCACGATTCAGGCATTGTGGATCAGATGCGCAAGCGCGTAATCGAACTCGATGGCGGACATGTAATTCGCGATCAGGTTCGTGGCGTTTACGGATACACCGGATAATTACAAGAAGAGATATGGAGCAGTAAAGATGCGCGCAGGCTTTCTCATACGTGAAGTTCGAATTGGACTTCGCCGCAACCTAACAATGACCTTTGCTGTCATTGTTACTGTCGCAATCTCACTCTCACTTCTCGGCATCGGATTGCTTTCTAACGCTCAAGTAAGTGCGATGAAAGATTATTGGTATGACAAGATTGAAGTATCTGTATTTCTCTGCGGATCACTTTCGGAATCTCCTTCTTGTGCAGGTGGCGTAGTTACGCAAGAACAGCGCGTTGCTATTAAGGCTGATTTAGAGGCGCTTCCAGTTGTTCAGAGCGTCTTTTATGAATCACAGACAGAAGCATTTGAACGCTTTAAGGAGCGCTTCAAGGATTCTGCAATTGCACAGAATGTGACTGCAGATCAGCTTCCAGAATCATTCCGCGTGAAGTTAGAAGATCCAACCCAATTTGATGTTGTTGTCAGCGCCTTTAGCGGTCGACCTGGCGTTGATATCGTGCAAGATCAGCGAACAATTCTCGAAAGATTCTTCAAGCTCCTTGAAGTTCTTCGTAATGGCGCGCTAGCAGTTGGTCTGCTTTCAGTTCTTACAGCAGCGCTACTAATCAGCAACACTCTTCGAATCGCAGCATTTAACCGTCGCCGTGAAACTGGCGTTATGAAGTTGGTCGGCGCATCATCTTGGTCAATCCAACTGCCATTCCTCCTTGAAGGTGTTATCTCAGCGGTTGTTGGTTGGGGATTTGCTACTGGGTTACTGGCCGGATTGAAGTATGTTGTCGATACCAAAGTCGCTCCTCTGCTTACCTTCACTAAATTCTTTGGTTGGGGCGAAGTAGCAGCCGCTTCTGGCTGGTTGCTTCTGACCGGCCTTGTAGTTTCAACCCTTGCATCACTCATTACCCTTCGCCGCTATCTCAAGGTCTAGCTTCGTGGTTAAAGAAGTAGGCAAGAAGCTCATCGCGCAGAATAAGAAAGCACGTCATGACTTTTCCATTGAAGATGTTTATGAGTGCGGAATAGTTCTTACAGGCACTGAGGTAAAGTCACTGCGCGCAGGTCGCGCCTCATTAATTGATGGCTTTGCCATGATTGAAAATGGGGAACTCTGGCTTCATGGTGTACATATTCCTGAATACACAGAAGGAACATGGACAAACCACACCCCACGACGTAAGCGCAAACTCTTGGTTCATAAAGTTGAGCTACGAAAAATTGCTGGTCGCACCAAAGATTCTGGAATCACCCTGGTCCCGCTGCAGCTCTACTTCAACAATGGAAAAGCAAAGATAGAAGTGGCGATTGCAAAGGGCAAGAAGGCGCACGACAAGCGCTCTACTTTGATGGAGAAGCAAGCCACTCGCGAAGTAAATCGCGAACTTTCTCGTCGCCAAAGCGGCAAAGATTCCTAGTTATAGGCGGAGTTTTTCGGGAATTTCTCATTTGTCATGGGCGTTCTCTATACTAAGAACATCGCTTGGATAGATCGAGTCAGCAGACAAGAATGCTCACTCCATACCTTCTAAGAACCCAATCCACTGAAAAGAAATTTGCAGTGGGTGAAGTGTCGAAAAAACTTATCAAAACTACATAGTGTGAATTACGTTTCTCAACGTGATTCCCAAGTATCTAGACTTTTCTAGATAAACATGGGGGTGAACGGTCTCGACTTTAGTTGTTGAGGCAGGGGAAGCGGGCCGAGGAAGCCGGGATGATCTCGTAAACCATGAAACCTGTGCACACATAACTGCAGACAACAGTCGCAGTGATTTCGCCCTAGCTGCATAAGCTAGTACCGAATCCGTCAGCCCGGGCGCGCTCTCGTCCCGGAATCTGGCGTCGCTAGAGAGCTCTTCATCGAGATAGCGTTGCGAATATCTTGAGAGAACAGTTTCGCAAATGAGTTCGTTGAATACTTGTGTGTAAGAGATTCAGAACTGAGAAAACGTTAAACACACTACGCCCGTAGAAGCCCTGTTTTAATTCTGAAGGACCCGGGTTCGATTCCCGGCACCTCCAC
>CAZHPQ010000074.1:0-3962 GCA_964533845.1 uncultured Candidatus Planktophila sp. | reverse complement strand
CGCACGAGTTAATTTACGAAGCAATTCTTGATCTCTATAGCCGCGGCGAGCCCGCAGATGCAATTACTGTTGCTGCCGAACTCACAAAACGTGGTGACATTGCACGTGCAGGCGGTGCGCCTTATCTACATACTCTTATCTCTTCCGTACCAACAGCTGCTAATGCAAGTTACTACGCGAAGATTGTTCTCGAACATGCAATCATGCGCAGACTTGTTGAAGCGGGAACAAAGATTGTCCAACTTGGTTACGATCAAAATGGCGAAGTTGATGATGCAGTAGATGCAGCGCAAGCAGAAGTTTATGCAGTCACCGAACGTCGTGCATCAGAAGATTATGTTCAACTCAATACATTGTTACCAGCAGCTCTCGATGAGATCGAAGCAATCTCTAAGGGAATTGGTATCGAAGGTGTTAAATCAGGTTTCCGCGATCTAGATTTACTTACTCATGGTTTCCATCCTGGCAACATGATTATTATTGCGGCGCGTCCTGCAGTTGGTAAGTCAACGCTCGGCCTTGATATCGCACGCCATGCTGCAATTCACGAGAACCAGACTGCTGTGATCTTCTCTCTCGAAATGTCGAAATCTGAAATCACAATGCGTATGTTGTCTGCTGAAGCGCGCGTTGGACTTAACAACATCCGCTCTGGCCAACTTAGCGATGATGAATGGGCAAAGCTTGCTCGCCGTATGGGCGAAATTTCAGATGCGCCGCTCTTTATTGATGATTCACCAAATCTTTCGATGATGGAGATCCGAGCAAAGGCCCGCCGCCTAAAGCAGCGCCACGATCTCAAACTTATTGTTATCGACTACTTGCAGTTGATGTCATCAGGTAAGCGTGTTGAGAACCGCCAGCAAGAAGTCTCTGAATTCTCGCGTCACCTTAAGTTGATGGCGAAAGAGCTCAATGTGCCTGTTATCGCTATCTCACAGCTCAACCGTTCACCTGAACAACGCTCTGACAAAAAACCGATGCTCTCAGACCTACGTGAATCAGGCTCGATCGAACAAGATGCTGACGTAGTTATCTTGCTTCATCGTGACGATATGTACGATTCACAGAACCGATCTGGCGAAGCAGATTTCATCGTCGCTAAGCACCGTAACGGACCAACTCGCACCATTACCGTCTCTGCACAACTTCACTTTGCGCGCTTCTTCGATATGGCGCCATCAGTCGGCGCTGGCCGTGATTTCACACAGTCAACAAATGCGGATTCACAACCATCATCTCCAGGAGACGGCGGTTGGAACGAGTAATTTATTGTGGTGCGCTCTTTGCGCGATCGGCTAGATAAATTCCAAATAACACAGTAGCTGCTCCAACTAATTGGATTGCATCCCAACTTTGAGCAAACCAGATCCAAGCAAATGCACCAGCGATAACCGGTTCAAGCATTCCAATAACGCTGCTGGTGGAAGCGCTTAAGTAACGCATTCCAGAGAGAACTAGCATGTAAGGAACAACTGTTCCAAAAATTGCAGCGCTTCCAATCATGACCCAACCTGGGACCATGGTGCCATCAGCGATTCCACCGAGGTTCATGGGGGTTGTAAATACTTCAAATGGAAATGTCCAAGGTGGTAGAACAACTAACCAGAATAGGGATGCAAAGGTCATACCGAAGATCAACATTGAAATTGGTTCGCGGGTCTTGCCAATCTTCTCGCTCATCAAAAAGTATGCAGCGAGGGCAAAGGCGCAGAGCAGAGATGCAGCAAGGCCAATGAGATCGAATTTAAAACCGTTCCAGACTTTAGAGACAAGGATGAGCCCCGAAAATGAGAGAAAGACAGCAAGCCACATCTCATTTGCTACATAACCACGACGTACCAATTTGATCCAGAGCGCAATCCAAATGGATGCGGTGAATTCGAGGATGAGAACTAAACCAAGTGGCACACCGCGTTCGATGCCAAGCAAGTAACCAAAATTAACGAGGGCAAAGCCCACAACGCCATAGACCACAAAACGCTTGAGTTCAGCCTTCTTCGCCTTGAGTAATTGTGGGCGAGTGAGCGCTACATAAGTGCCGAGAATCAAGACTGCAGAGATTGAGCGAAACTGCGCCAAATGAAATGCCGGCATGTATTTAAGAATGACCGTGACGATAATGCCACTTGCTGAAAAGAAGACCGCTCCTAGGGCAAGCAGAAACTCAGCGCGATGCTTGGTCAACATTGCTTGAGTCTAACTGATGAAAACTAGAAGGCTGACTCAGGAATCTCCATAATTGCAGAGTCTGTTGCTTCAACAATCTTGCGATCTGCTGTGATGTGAGGCAGAACTGTTGAGACAAAGAACTTCGCTGATGCAATCTTTCCTGTGTAGAAATCAGCATCTTTACCAGCGCCTGCTGCAAGCTTTTCAGCTGCGATATCTGCCTGACGGAGCAAGAGCCAGGAGATGATGACGTCTCCGACTGCCATAAGCGCACGGGATGTATTGAGACCCACTTTGTAGATCTCTTCTGATTTCTCTTGTGATGCCATCGCATGTCCCACAAGAACTCCGATGATTCCGTTGAGATCACCAAGGGCTTTTAGAAGCGCCTGCTTCTCAGCAGCATGTGCGCCGCCAGTTTCAGCAAATGCTTGAATCTCTTTACCAAGTAGACCAAGTGAGCGTCCACCATCTTTAACAACCTTGCGGAAGAAGAAATCAAGCCCCTGAATTGCAGTTGTACCTTCATACAAGGTATCGATCTTGGCATCGCGAACATACTGTTCAAGTGGCCAATCGCGAGTAAACCCTGCGCCACCAAATGTCTGGAGCGATTCTGTACCAAGAAGTGTCCAAGACTTTTCTGAACCGAATCCCTTAACTACTGGAAGCAAGAGATCATTGAGCTTTTCCATAGTTTCAAGTTTTTCGGTATCTCCTGCAGCGCGCGCTAGTTCTACTTCATCTTGAATTGTTGCGGCGTAGAGAATGAGTGCGCGCATACCTTCGGAGTATGCCTTCTGCACCATCAGTGAACGACGCACATCTGGGTGCTTAATAATGGTGACACGTGGGCTCGCTTTATCGTTCATGACCTTCATATCGCCACCCTGAACGCGAGTCTTCGCATACGCCAGTGCCTGCTGATAACCAGCTGAAAGAGTTGCGATTGCCTTTGTTCCAACCATCATGCGAGCGAATTCAATAATCTTAAACATCTGCGCAATTCCTTGGTGAACATCACCAAGCAAATAACCAACAGCAGGCTCTTTCTCACCCAAGTTAACTTCGCAAGTAGCAGAGACGTTAAGGCCCATTTTGTCTTCAAGTCCTGTGACATAGACGCCGTTGCGCTTTCCAAGATCGCCTGTTTCTAGATCAAACATAAACTTTGGAATCAGGAAGAGTGAGAGCCCCTTAGTTCCAGGTCCACCACCTTCACGACGAGCAAGAACAAAGTGCATGACATTTTCGTAGAAGTCAGCATCACCTGAAGTGATGTAACGCTTATTGCCGGTGATATGCCATGTGCCATCTGGTTGTTGCACTGCCTTGGTGCGACCTGCGCCAACATCTGAACCAGCATCAGGTTCTGTCAGCTGCATGGTTGCGCCCCAGTGACGTTCGACCATGTGCTTTGCCATCTTCTTCTGATCTTCTGTTCCAAGAACATGTGCAACATGTGCAAATGCATAACCGGATGCATAGATATGGATTGCTGGGTTTGAACCAAGAACCATTTCGGCAATCGCCCAACGAATTGATGGAGGAACTCTCATTCCGCCAAGTTCTACCGGTGCATCAAGGCGCCACCATTCACCATCGACATATGCCTTGTATGACTTTTTAAAACTTTCTGGAAGAGTGACATCACCAGTTGCTTTGTTAAGTTCTGCACCGACTCGATCGCCTTCAACAAAAGATGCAGCGAGATCATTTTCAGTAAGTCGCTTCATCTCTTCCAACATTCCCATTGCGGTATCGCGATCGAGTTCGGAGTAGATGGAACT
>CAZHPQ010000073.1:1833-4003 GCA_964533845.1 uncultured Candidatus Planktophila sp. | reverse complement strand
CGAAAGAGCATTACAGCGGACTTTGGCTTATTGAAGCTGCTGATGCTGATGTAGCCAAGAATTTAGCCTTTGAAGCATCGAAGGCATGTAATAGAAAAGTAGAGCTGCGCCCTCTGCACTAGCTCTTTACTTTATTGACGTTAGATAAAGCCCAAAGAACGCAGAGCACGATTCCTATTGCTGATAAAACCATTGTCAGAGTCACTGATTCACCAAGTAGAAGCGCTGACCAGCCCAAGGTCATAATCGCTTGTAGCTGCTGAACTTGAGAGCCATGTGCAACTCCGAAGTCACGTAAGCCGCGATACCAGGCAAAGAAACCGAGATACATAGACGAAAGTCCGATTGCAAGCATGCCAATTACCGCGTCAAGATGAAGCGTGTATTCAGATGAGGTTGCTAGGTAGACAGCAATCGTGCCTGGAATTGCAATTGGCAAGCTGATAACAACTACCCAAGAGATGACCTGCCAGCCCGGGAGATAGTTGGTCAGACCTGCACCTTCAACGTAGCAGTATGAGGAAGCAATAACTGCGCCAATAATGATGAGATCAGTTAGCAGGTCAGCGCTCGATGTTCCACCACGGCTAATTGAGAAGAAAACAAGAAGGGCAGTGCCAAGCGTGGACGCAACCCAGAAAGAAGCACCAGGATGTTTTTTGTTCTTAATGACAGCAATGATTGCGGTAACCAGTGGCATAACCGCTGCAATAACTGAAACATGAGATGAAGTTGTACGGTGGAGCGCTATTGCAATCAAGATGGGCCAGCCAAATACCGCACCAAGTGCTGTGAATGCTGTCGGTCTCCAGAGATGGCGAGGTAGCACCGGAACTTTCAGTGCAAGCATGAGAGGTATTGCTAAAAATGCTGCAATGACAGGACGAGCAAAAGCGGTAAAGAGCGGATCAAAGCTCTTGAGCGCCATCTTGGTGAAAGGTAGCGAAAGCGAAAATGCAAAGACGCCCAAGAAAGCAAAGAGAAGGCCACTTCGCTGGGTTTTGCTCAGAGAAGTGGCCACCTGCTTACTTTAGTTGAGGTTAACTTTGACTGCTTTACCTGTACGAGCAGATTCATGTGCAGCATCAGCCAAGATCAGAGCAGCGCGACCATCATCGTAGGTAGAGCCAAGTACCTTGCCCTCTTGAATTCCATCAACAAAGAGCTTGAGTTCATTGCGATATGACGCGGCATAACGCTCGAGGAAGAAGTCCATATATGGCTCGCCACTTGAAGTGACATCCTTGTTATAGAGCTGAACAGTTGAGTGTCCGAGGTTGCTGATCTGCAACATGCCCTTGTCGCCAAAGACTTCAATGCGCTGGTCATAGCCGTAAGAAGAGTGGCGTGAGTTAATGATTGTGACTATCTCATTATTGGCGCCCTTCATGACAACGCTGACATTGTCGAAGTCGCCTTCTTCTTTGATGTAGTCGCAGAAGCTATTTGCGCCAAACGCTGATACTTCAACGATATTTGGAACAAAATTGCGCGCCATATCAAAGTCATGGATTGTCATATCGCGGAAGATTCCACCAGAGACTGCGATATATGCCTGTGGTGCAGGTCCTGGATCGCGGCTAGTCATGATGACCTGCTCAATAGTTCCGATCTCACCATTTTCAACCTTGCGCTTTACCGCCTTGAATTGCGGATCTTGGCGACGATTAAAGCCGATAGTGACATTTGTCTTCGCTGCATTAACGAGTGGACGTAGTTCATCAACATTCTTGATATCTAAATCAATTGGCTTCTCGCAGAGTGCGTGTACTCCAGCGTTAATAGCTTCGCGTAGAAGAGGAACGTGAGTTGGTGTTGGAGAGCCGATGATTACAGCATCAATCTCGCCAGAGTTGATTACCGCAACTGGATCAGATGCAATCTTGCCGCCGAAGTCGGCTGTGACCTTCTTGGCAGATTCTTCAAAGGGATCTACGACGTAGACGAGCTCAAGATTGGGATTGTCGTTAACACTTCCTGCGTGCACATAACCAATTCGTCCGGCACCGATAATTGCGATTCTTAGCTTCTGAGTCATTGCGCGAGCCTATTCCTTACTATGTCGTAACGGAACCTACTTAAAGCGAGTTCCGATCTGGTTTCCGATGGTCAGTGCAGTCTTGATGTTGTTGAGAGATTCTTGATGGGTATAGAGCGGAGCCTCGAGTAA
>CAZHPQ010000073.1:0-1733 GCA_964533845.1 uncultured Candidatus Planktophila sp. | reverse complement strand
CGAGAGCCATCGGCATATCGCATAAATGTATGGGTCTCTTCATCAATCTGATTGTGATGAAGCTTTCCGAATGAGTGAATCTCTGTAGGTTCACCGAGGAATTGCTGGGTAAAGGCGATTGGGTAGATGCCCATATCGATGATTGGGTTTCCACCACCGAGGGTAAATAAACGTGGAACTGCCAAGTTGGCCTGACAGAAGTTAGAGATAACAAGTTCTACTTCACCAATAGTTCCATCAGCAACTAACTGACGAGCAATATCCATCTGTGGCAAGAAGCGAGTCCACATTGCTTCCAAGGCTAGAACCTTCTTAGCTTTTGCAGCTGCATATATTTGCTCGGCTTCGGCATGATCCATCGTGATTGGCTTCTCAATTAAGACATGTTTACCTGCGTTAATGGCAATGAGTGCAACTTCAAGGCGATCAGATGGCAACGTACCTAGATAAACCGCATCGATATCATCGCGCGCGACAAGTTCTTCATACGAGTTATGGAATGAAGGCAAGTTCCACTTCTGCGCAAAGCTTTCCGCTTTACCTGGAGTACGTGAGGCAACTGCCACAAACTCTTGGTTGGAGTTGAGTTGAGCAGTCTTGACCATCGCCTCGCTAATCCAGCCAGCGCCAAAGATTCCCCAGCGAAGTGGCTTGGAATCTGCAGCTTTAAAGATATGTGGCTTTGGCAGAGTGGTCATAGCTTTCCTTTAGTTATCTGGGTTAGGGACTGTGACATCACGAACAAATGATTCGAGGTCATTGACTGATTGTAAGAAGCCACGAAGTGTGCGCAAGGTTGCACCAAAGTTGGTGAACTCTTCTACCTTCAAGCCATCGACGTCATACATCTTTCTAAACTCTGGAAAGTTTTCAAGGAGTGGGTCAAGGATGCGTGCCTCGACTGGCTCATTAACGCTGTTGAGGTTTGGAGTAATGCCCATCTCATTAATCTTGACCTGCCATGCATAAGGAGGTGAGATCACCGAATCGCCACCGATGATTTCAGACCAGTGCATGTGATTACGGAATGCCGCTGACAATAAGCGAGTGCGATATCCGCGTTCGGTGTAGACCTTGTGCGCATGTCTAAAGACTGCAACGCCTGCCCATTCAAGAATCTCAGGGTCTACCTGTGTATTCATCTTCGCGGCGCCCACCTTTACCCAGTCATCGACGCGACCAACCATGATGGTGCAGACAGGTCCCATCTGAGAAATATCTTTTCCTTCAGCTTCACGGCGCTTAAGTCCGCGTTCAACCGCTTCGGCAACAGCGATAGTTTGTGCGACAGAGAATGAGACAGTGGCGTTGATGCTGACACCTTGATAAGTAGCCTCTTCAAAGGCGGCGATTGCTTCAGAGGTAACTGGAATCTTTACAATCATGTTCTTAGCTAGCTGAGAAAATTCAAGCGCCTGGTCAGAGAGCGCCTTAGCATCTCTGAAATTACGTGGATCTGTTTGAATAGATAGGCGACCATTGCGACCATTCTGCTTCTCAAACTCTGGCTCAAATAACTTCGCAGCATTAATCGAAAGTTCCTTCACCATCGCCCAACCAATTGCATCATCTGTGGCGGTTGGATGTGCTTTGGCGTAATCCTTGATGCGTGAAACCCAATGCTCTTTATCAGCCTTGAGAGCTGTAAGCGCGATTACTGGATTACAAGTTGCTCCCACGATTCCCCACGTAAGTGCATCTTTGAGCTCTTTGGGATCAGCTGAGTCATTCCA
>CAZHPQ010000072.1:0-4011 GCA_964533845.1 uncultured Candidatus Planktophila sp. | reverse complement strand
AGACCTTTTCGGGGTTGATCCAAAGACTGTCACACGTTGGGCGAAGGCTGGAAAGCTGACTTCGATTCGCACACTTGGTGGACATCGCCGCTATCGCAAATCTGAAGTTGAAGAACTTCGTCAAAATTATTTCAAGGCGCAGAACTAACTCTTTATTGGCACCATGACTTATTCCATCGCGCAATTTTTCTTACTCGGCGCTTTAACGATGGTCTTCGTAGGTCTTATTACAGCTCCCATCAGAAAGTTAGCGCTACGTGTTGGAGCCGTTGATGCTCCGACTCTTGCTCGCAAAACTCAGAAGGAGCCAATTCCATATTTAGGTGGCGTTGCAATTGCTGTGGGAATTGTTGGAGCTTCATATGGCTCGCTCCTTGCCGTCGACTTCACTCTCGAAAATTTTGAGCTAGCAAGCTTTGTTTTGATTCCCGCAATCGCAATTTCAGCGATGGGGCTTTGGGATGATCTCAAAGGGCTAGAACCCTGGCCGCGATTAGTGGCACAGACGGCTACCGGAATTATCGTTGCTGTCATCCTGACTGCAACCGACACCATGGGCTTTGCCTTTGATAGCCAGCTCTTGAATTATGCAATCACAGTACTCTGGATCGTTGGCGTCTGTAATTCAATTAACTTCTTTGATAATCACGATGGTGGAGCAGCCGGCACAGTAACTGTCATTACCTTCTTCCTCTTCTTTATCGCCTATGACCGCCAGCAAGTGCTAGTCAGTGCTTTGGCGATAGTGACAGCTGGGGCCACGGCAGGATTTCTTCTGTGGAACCGCCACCCGGCAAAGATCTATATGGGTGATGCTGGCTCACTCTTTCTGGGCATCATCATTTCGGTACTGACTATTCGCTTAAGCCCAGGAGTAGTCCCAACTTACAAATCTCTCGCTATCCCACTCTTTCTGATGGCAACACCAATTCTCGATACAACCGTTGCTGTCATCTCTCGTATCGCTCGCGGTATTTCACCATTCCAAGGTGGGCGCGATCATCTTTCGCACCGTTTGATGCGCAAAGGCCTTAATCGCCGAATCACCGCCTTCACTTTGTGGGGACTAGCGGCCGTCTATGGCGCCATCGCATTAGGTATCTACATTTGGCCAGATACATGGGGAACTCAACTCATTATCGTGGGTGCTGCAATGTGGCTTGCAAAGCTTGTTTTCTTCTTACGAATTCCATCTGAGGGGTAGACTTAAACCATGTCCGATAAAAATGATGATGTAAAGGCAAGAATGCTTGCCGCCCTTGAAGCAAAGAAAAATAAGAAGGGCGCTCCTGGCACACAGACTCATTCTGAAACCGGTTCAAAGATTCGTGGCGGACAGCGCAGTGGTGGTGCTCCGCAAGTACAGCGCAAAGCAGGACCATCTGGTTCTGGCTCTGCTGGCTAAATAGCCTTCATTGAATTAAATACTTGTGGCTCGGGACAGGATCGAACTGTCGACCTCACGATTTTCAGTCGCGCGCTCGTACCAACTGAGCTACCGAGCCAATATGTAGTTGTATAAAAAGAAGTGAGCGTGTGGACACTCACTTCTTTCTGCGACCCGGACGGGACTTGAACCCGCGACCTCCGCCGTGACAGGGCGGCGCGCTAACCAACTGCGCTACCGGGCCTTGATAAATCAAAGCCGTACTACTTATTTACTTCTTGTTGCCTCTTGCTACTGCTTATTACCTCGAGTGCCCCCAACGGGATTCGAACCCGTGTTACCGCCGTGAAAGGGCGATGTCCTAGGCCCCTAGACGATGGGGACGTTTGAGGCTCGCAAATCGTACCCGCTTAGGCGGGCACAACCAAACTCGGTTAAATCCGAGAGAAATAGGCGCTTTTTAGAGCAGAGCCCATTGGACCGTGATTGAAACAGTCACATCTTGCTGGCCTAAATCAACAACTGTTGCATCAGATTCAGCTTTTGCTGAAGCAAATACTGGTGCAATCGAATTAGGTGCTGACTCTTCAACGAGATAGTTGATCTTGCCAAGTTTCACTCCAAGCAACTTTGCATAAGAAGTCGCACGTGCTTTGGCGTTCTTGACTGCAACACCGCGCGCTGCCTCAGATGACTTAGTTGAATCTAAGACAAAGGGAGAGACGCTGTTGATCTGTGCGCTATCGCCGGCCGCGCTGACGATGGAATCAACAACAGCGCCTGCAGTTGTTGCTGCGCGAACTGTGATTGTGAAGCCCTGAGATGCGCGATAACCAACAAGTGTTGATCCGCCATCATTTGAATATCTGTACTCGGGAAAGACTGTGATGTTCTGGGTTGCAATATCTTTGTTATCAATCTTTGCGCTCTTAAGCGCTGCGCGAATACTCGCTGAACTCTTTGAGGTAGCTGCCAGCGCCTCTTTGCTTGTGGCGGCGATATTGGTAGCGGTTGCGTTGATACGTACTGCATCAGGCGTTACCTGAACGGTGCCTTGCGCCTTAACGGTGATATATCGATTAGCAGCAGCCTGAGATGCAGGTGCGACAAGAGCGATGGTTGCAAGGGATAGGGCGGCGATGATGGAGATACGTTTTTTCATAGAACCATTATCTCTTATTACCTGTGGGCGAGGTGATAAATCTCTGTGTGATCTCGGAGCATTCGCTCTAGTGAAAAGAGTTCTAGAGCACGTTTCTTTCCAGCGCCACCAAGTTGAATTCGCAATTTTTCATCGGTAGCAAGTGCGCTCAGGGCGCTAGCCATAGCCCCTGGAGCTGGCGATGTGAGGAAACCGGTGACATCGTTTTCTACAATATCTGAGATAGATCCAACTTTTGGAGCAATAATCGGTAAACCTGCCTGCGCTGCTTGAATCAAGGTAAGTGGAATTCCTTCATTATCGCTCGTTAAAATCGCGATATCACTTGCTGCAAAGAGATCATCGATGTCTTTACGCCATCCTAAGAAAGTTACTGGCAACTGTTCTACCTTTGCACGTCTTTGTGACTCGGCAAAAAGTTCACCTTCACCTGCCACAAGAAATTCAATAGCAACGCCACGTGCCTGCATGGCGGATGCGATATCAAGAAGTCGGTCAGGGCGCTTAATCTGAGTCAGACGCCCAACAAAGGTGCAATAAATCTTTGCAGCATCTAGCCCAAGCTTTTGGCGCAGCTCTGCTTTACCCGGAGTGTGTGGGGCAGGAAGGCCCGGAAAGAAGACCTTGTATTGTGCTGGTGAACCAATACCCGCACTCAATAAATCTTGCTTTACCTCATTGCCGATTGCCACCAAGAAATGTGTGCGCTTAGCTAAGAATTTTTCAATAGCAATTACTAGCGATGTCTTCCAGCCTGAAAAGTAGCCGTGCAGTAAGTGGCCGTGAAAGGTGTGAATGCGCGTTGCACCGCGTCCTGCGATGATGGATGCCAAACGTCCCAGCACACCTGCTTTGGCCGTGTGCGTATGAATGACATCTGGTTTAAAAGTTTTGATTGTTTTGATTAGTCCGAAGAATGCTTTTAAATCTGCGAGCGGAGAAACTGATCTACCAAGGCCGGCGATGCGAGTTGCTGAAAGATCGGTAGCAACTTCATCCAGGTAATCGGCTTCAGTTTCGTCGCAATACCCAGTAATCAGGACTTGCTCGAATTGACCTTTATCCAGACCACGCATCAACTCGGCAACAATTACGGCAGGACCACCCACATTCATGCGGGCGATGATCTGCATAACTTTGATGCGCTCAGCCATGTGGTTATCTTCTCGCAAAAAGGCTGGATAATTGAACTTATGAGCCAGCTAAATAACGCTGCCGGGCAATTTATCTCCCATTGCACAGCAGATGCCATGGTTGCGGCTGCCGAAAAATTGAAATCTGGTTCTCTCGTAGCTTTTCCAACTGAGACTGTCTACGGCTTAGGAGCAGATGCCACCAACGCTGCTGCAGTTGCCCGCATCTATTCAGTCAAAGGAAGACCTGCTGATCATCCCCTGATTGTGCATATTTCTTCGATGCAAGGGATAGCCGATTGGGCTGCAGATATTCCTGATTATGCAAT
>CAZHPQ010000071.1:0-4093 GCA_964533845.1 uncultured Candidatus Planktophila sp. | reverse complement strand
CATCGAGCGCAACGCGCTGCATCATATTTTCAGCAATGGGATCGTCAGAGAGTTTTCCAGTATTGCGATGTGAAATACGAGTTGCTAACTCCTGGAAGGAGACATAGGCGATTGTGTGCAACATGTCGTTTTCATATGGAGTTTGGTAACCCAGAGACATATGAGCCATCCGAAGATCTTCGAGCTGATAAGGATCGACTCCCCGGGTAGCCATCAAATAATCGCGAATCACAATAGCGTGGCGCGCTTCTTCTGCCGTCCAGCGTTCAATCCAGTTTCCCCATGCGCCATCACGGCCCATAGAGATAGCAATCTCGGTGTGATAGCTCGGCAAGTTATCTTCGGTGAGCAGGTTCAGTACAAGAGAATCTTGCGCCACTGGAGTAAGTCGTGAATCTTTAGCTTCCCAAGCATCTCCGTTAAGCGGACCTGCGTAATCGCGCCCCTCGGACCATGGGACATACTCATGGGGATACCAATTTTTCTGAACTGAGAGATGGCGCTCGAGTTCCACGGCAACAACTGGCTCGAGATCTCGAATCAAGCGTGATTGGATTTGTGCTGACTCTTCACTCATACCTGCAACAGTACGGCAGTAACTTTGTTACTTACGAGTTATAAATTATCTTTCGCGCGTTTTTGAGCCTGTTCTGTGCGCCATTTCGCAATCTCAGCGTGATTACCGCTTAGTAAAATCTCGGGAACTGAGATTCCGCGCCACTCTTGTGGTTTAGTGAAGTTTGGATATTCAAGATATCCCTCGCTGTTATGTGACTCTTCAGCCAGTGATTCTGGATTTCCAAGAACGCCTGGAATCAGTCTGGTGATTGCTTCAATCATCACCATGGCCGCTACTTCTCCACCACCGAGGACATAGTCGCCGATTGATGCTTCATGGACTCTGATGTTTCGAGTTTGAAACTCTGGTTGTGAGTAATACTGGCGAATGCGATCATCGATTCCTTCATATCGTCCACATGCAAAGATCAATTGGGTTGAAGATGAGAAGCTAGCGGCAATCTTCTGGTTAAATCGCTTTCCTGCAGGAGTCAGAATGATGATCTCTGCCCCATCCTCAATGATCGAGTCAATTGCCTGCGCCCATACTTCTGGAAGCATGACCATGCCCGCTCCGCCACCGTACGGAGTGTCATCTACGGTGTTGTGGTTATCGTTGGTGAAATCTCGCAGATTATGAACGTTAATCTCTACAATTCCCGAACTTTGCGCCTTGCCTAGAAGTGAAAGATTAAGCGGCGCTAAATACTCAGGAAAGATTGAGATGACATCAATCTTCACTTCATCTCTCCTTCAATTTCAGGTGGAATAACTACCAAGCGGCGAGCCAAAATATCTACTACTGGAACAAGTTGGCGGACGAAGGGAATAAGCGTTTCGCCAGACTCTGACTTAATCACCAAGACATCTTGGCCTGGAAGATTAAGAACTTCTGTTACCTCTCCAAATTCATCGCCATCGACGAGATACGCCTTACAGCCGATGAGTTGAAGGACGTGATAATCATCTTCATCAACCCCTGGCGCATTGATATCTACATCTGCGTACAGAAGTTCATTGCGCAGCGCCTCAATCGAGTTGCGATCTTCAATGCCATCAAAAGCCAGTAAGAGAATTCCATTATGCACACGTGCAGAAGCCACGGTGAGATTACCGTGGCTTTCTGTCTCTAATACTGCGCCGATGGCAAAGCGATTTTCTGCTTCATCTGTACGGACTTCGATAGTAGCTTCACCCAAGATTCCGTGAGCTTTACCGATGCGGCCCACGTTTAATTTCATGGGTAGAAGAAGAGTTAGCGAACCTCGTCGGTATCGATGAGATCGACGCGAACGGTTCGACCTGCAAGAGCGCTTACGACTGTGCGAAGCGCCTTTGCTGTGCGACCGTTACGACCGATTACCTTGCCGATATCTTCAGGATTAACGCGCACTTCGAGGGTGGTGCCACGACGGTGCGTCTTCTCCTTCACATTGACATCGTCAGGGTTATCAACGATTCCCTTTACGAGATGTTCGAGAGCTTCATCAATCATTATGCGCTTGGAGTTTCTTCAGTTACAGAACTTACTTCTGTAGTGTCCGGAGTTGCAACAGAGCTTGCTTCGTCCGAGGTTCCAGCTGAAGTTGCGTCTTCAGCAATTTGTTCTTTAACAGAAGGTGTCTCTACTTCAGCTGTTTCAGCTGCAGGAGCTTCCGCGACTACAGCAGGTGCTGCCTTAGCAGCCAACTTCTCTTGCGCCTTCTTCTTCATAGTTGTCGCGCCTTCTGCAGGTTCTGCAGCAGCAGCCTTCACAGCTGCTTCGTAGGCAACGCTCTTGTGTGGCTTAGGAGCTGCAACCTTAAGAGTGCCTTCTGTTCCTGGAAGACCCTTGTGCTTCTGCCAATCGCCAGTCACCTTAAGAAGAGCCTCTACAGCCTCTGAAGGTTGTGCACCAACACCGAGCCAGTACAGAGCGCGCTCTGAATTAACTTCGATGATTGATGGTTCTTGCCCTGGAACGTAGCGACCAATCTCTTCGATTGAAAGTCCGTTACGAGCCTTACGTGAATCTGTGACGACAATGCGGAAATAAGGTGTGCGAATTTTTCCCATGCGCATTAAACGAATTTTTGTAGACAAAGAAGTAGTGCTCCTAAAAAAGTGTGTCGATCCGCAACTGCTACAGCGGGGTGCGTAGCGATGAGGTCCAACTGTGGATTGGGTTGTTACCGGGGTAGAGGGCCCTGTAACAGGTGGCTAATCTTGCCAGTTACGCTCCCAATCTGGAAATTGGCAGGGAATCAGCCGTTCTCCAGCGCTCGTTTAGCGGGGTTTCCCGACTTCGACTTCTTCTTCTGAATCGGAGCCGCTTTCTTGGGAGCTGGCGGCAGCCCAGGCATGCCAGGAGGAAGAGCCATACCCCTAGCCATATTCATATTGGGTACCCCACCACCATTTCGCATCTGCTTCATCATCTTCTGAGCTGCTGTGAACTTATCGGCGAGGGCATTTACCTCTGAAACTTTTCGACCTGAACCGAGTGCGATACGGGCACGGCGCGAACCGTTAAGAACTTTAAGATCGCGTCGTTCTAGTGGCGTCATAGATTGAACAATTGCTTTAGTTCTTGTGATTTCTGATTCATCAAAGTTATCAATCTGCTTCTTCATCGCGCCAGCTCCTGGAAGCATTCCTAGCAACTTGCCCATGGAGCCCATCTTCGACATCGCCTCAAGCTGCTCGAGGAAATCATCAAGCGTGAAATCCTCTCCTGCTGCAAACTTATCCTCTAACTTCTTTGCGGAGTCGCCATCAAAGGCCTTCTTAGCTTGTTCAGCCAAGGTAGCGACATCGCCCATTCCCAAAATTCGAGAGGCCATTCGCTCGGGATAGAAGATATCGAAGTCTGAGATCTTCTCGCCGGTGGAAGCAAACATGATCGGTTTGCCGGTCAGGGATGCGATAGAAAGCGCAGCTCCACCACGCGCATCACCATCGAGTTTTGTCAGAACTACGCCATCGAACCCAACGCCATCTTGAAAAGCCTTTGCAGTACGTACCGCATCTTGACCAATCATTGCATCCA
Source organism: uncultured Candidatus Planktophila sp. (assembly GCA_964533845.1). Lineage (GTDB taxonomy): Bacteria > Actinomycetota > Actinomycetes > Nanopelagicales > Nanopelagicaceae > Planktophila. The sequence continues at coordinate 507 of CAZHPQ010000071.1, read as the reverse complement.
CAACAAAGAGAATCTCTTGCGGTGAGACGGCATCACGAATAGCGATGGCTTCTTGCATCAACTCCTGGTCAACACCTAACCGTCCTGCAGTATCGACAATCACCATGCTGTGCAGCTTTGACTGCGCAAATTTGATTCCATCTTGTGCTACCTGTACTGGATTGCCTACGCCATTTCCCGGTTCAGGAGCAAAGACCGGCACGCCAACAGATTGCCCAACAACTTGCAATTGATTTACTGCATTAGGGCGCTGTAAATCTGAGGCGATCAGAATTGGTGTTTCACCTTGATCTTTATAGAACTTAGCCAACTTGGCGGCAAGAGTTGTCTTACCTGCTCCCTGCAGACCAGCCAACATAATGACGGTTGGAGGATTCTTCGCAAAGCGAATACGCCGCGCTCCCCCGCCCAGAATTTCCGTGAGCTCTTGATTTACAACATCAAAGATTGCTTGCGCCTGATTCGTGCCTGCCTGCAAAGTCGAAAGTAACGCCAGAGATTTTTCTT
>CAZHPQ010000070.1:0-4417 GCA_964533845.1 uncultured Candidatus Planktophila sp. | reverse complement strand
TGCAGGGCAGGAGGGACTCGAACCCCCAACCGGCCGCTTTGGAGACGGCAACTCTGGCCAATTGAGCTACTGCCCTTCGCGAAAATTTTCGGGCGCGCCAAGGCGAGCCAAAATCTGATCGTGAGCGTCGAAGTGTAAGGGCAGGGGGCTCACAGAGTAAAACTGGGTGCTGAGGACCACTCATTCTGAGCGCGCAGCCCCACCCACCGATAGTGCAGACTTCCCCCATGAGCAGAATCTCCGCACGAATCGCAGCAATCGCAGAATCAGCCACTTTGGCAGTCGATGCAAAGGCAAAGGCGCTCAAAGCAGCTGGACGACCAGTTATTGGCTTCGGCGCTGGAGAGCCAGATTTCCCAACGCCTGATTACATCGTTGATGCAGCAGTTGCTGCTTCCAAAGTAGTTGCAAATCATCGCTACACACCGGCAGCTGGACTACCAGAGTTACGTGAAGCGATTGTTGCTAAGACAAAGCGCGATTCCAATTACGAGATTGCAGTAGATCAAGTTCTAGTTACTAACGGTGGCAAGCAAGCTGTCTACCAAGCATTTGCATCCATTATTGATCCAGGTGATGAAGTACTTCTTCCTTCACCGTTTTGGACCACTTATCCAGAAGCAATCAAACTCGCTGGCGGAAAGAGCATAGAAGTCTTTGCTGATGAATCTCAGAACTATCTAGTCACTGTCGAACAACTTGAGGCAGCGCGTACTCCAAAGACAAAGGCGCTGCTCTTCTGTTCACCATCTAATCCAACTGGTTCTGTTTACACTCCTGAACAATCGAAGGCGATTGCTGAATGGGCGTTGAAGAACAACATCTGGGTTATCTGCGATGAAATCTATGAGCACCTGCTCTACGACGGTGCTACTGCCCCATCACTTCCAGTTTTGGTTCCTGGCCTTGCAGATACTTGCATCATCATTAACGGAGTTGCCAAGACTTATGCAATGACAGGTTGGCGCGTGGGCTGGATGATCGGACCAAAGGATGTCATCAAGGCTGCGACAAACTTGCAGTCACACCTGACATCAAATGTCTCTAACGTTTCACAGCGCGCAGCAATTGCCGCGCTGACCGGAAATCTTGATGCAGTCCACAAGATGGGTGAGGCCTTTAACCGTCGCCGTAAGTTAATCGTTGGCATGCTCAATGAGATTCCAGGATTTGAATGCCCTACCCCGCAAGGTGCTTTCTATGTCTACCCATCAGTTAAGGGTGTACTTGGCAAGACAATTCGCGGCAAGACTCCACAAACGTCTGCCGAACTTGCGACCTTAATCCTTGAAGAAGTTGAAGTTGCTGCTGTTCCTGGTGAAGCCTTTGGCCCTTCAGGTTATTTACGCTTTTCATACGCGACTAGCGATGAAGATATCGTCGAAGGTATCGGGCGTATCAAGAAGTTGCTTACAGAGTAATTCCAATCAGATTTACCTCTGCCTCTAAAGTAATTCCAAACTTCTCGTAGACGGCGCGCTGTGCGCTCTTTGCAAGCTCTGCAATATCTGATGCAGTTGCATCTCCTGAGTTTGTAAGAGCTAAGACATGCTTGGTGGAAACGCGCGCACCACCATGTGCATCTCCTTTATGGATTCCAGAGTTTTCAATCAGCCAAGCAGCGCTTGTTTTCACGCGACCATCAGTGGTTGGCCAACGCGGAGCATCTTGTGGCAACTGCGCTGCTACCTCTGTAGAAATAATTGGGTTGGTAAAGAAAGATCCTGCTGACCAGGAATCCTTATCATCAGGGTTGAGCAACATCCCTTTCTGTCCACGTAGCTCAAGGACTGCTTTGCGAGTGGCGGTAACGCCAGCCTTTTCTCCGACTGAAATACCTAACTTGGCAGCAAGTTCAGTGTAAGTAATGGGGGTAGTGAATTCACCTTCACGTAGATTGAATTGCACATCCAGGACCACATAGCGGCCAGGATGGGATTTAAAGTGAGAATTGCGATATTCAAATTCGCACTCTTGATTGGTAAATGTCTTGATTGCCTTCTTCTGGCGGTCATAGGTGCGCACGCGCGTAATGAACTCTGAAACTTCATGGCCGTAGGCGCCGATATTCTGAATTGGTGCTGCTCCCACTGTTCCGGGAATTCCGCTTAAAGTTTCAAGTCCGGCAAAGCCGCGATCGATAGTTGTTGCTACAAACTCATCCCAATCTTCGCCAGCGCCGATAGTCAGCGTGGCTCCACTACAGGCATCAATTTCTGCCTGTAGTGAGTGATTGGTAATTCGTATTACAACTCCGGCAAATCCGCTATCTGCAATCAACAGATTGGTGCCACCGCCCATAATTAATATTGGGGAATCTCCCGCAGCCTCAATTGCCGCAATGATTTCGCCTTCAGTTCCAACTTCTACAAATTTCTGTGCAGGGCCGCCCACACGTAAAGATGTGTAGTCGCGAAGTTCAGCCATGTTCTAAGGCTACCTGCGTGGACTCAATATTGCAGTTTTGCCCCTAAAGCGTTCAAGGATTCGGTCGTAATTCTTCTTGGATTGCAGCTCGCGAAACTCTTCATCGGTGTCGTAATAACCATGATGACGATCTTGTTCCAGCGGAAGATCCATCTGCAAGAGGCGACCCTGTCCGTGGCGCAAATTAAGTGAGAATTCAATATCTGCATTGCGGTAATAGATAGCGCGATTGCTAAATCCTTTAGCGCCCAGAGCATCTTCACGGTGAACTGCAAAGAAATAGCTGAACAACACATCAACTTCACCTGCGCCTTTATCTTCAATGCTGCGCCAGTCATCTTCCAGATTAACTAGACCTCCACGCCACCCAACGGCTACGTATTCGCGCTTCTTGAGTTCTGTCAGCACAGGTGTAATTGCATCTCCGGTGAATCGAGTTGATGGGTCCATGATGACGACAAATTCGCTGGTGATATTTCGCAGCAGCGCATTGGCGCATTCGCCCCATCCCAAGCTTTCAGTCAGATGGACCAAAGATGTGCGTGCATCAAGTTGATCAACCAAAATTCCAGGATCGCCTATGACCAGTACTGCGATTGCGCACTGGCTATGCTCCTTAATTGATTTAATGGTCGTGACAGCATCTTCATGGAAGCCATCGACAATCATCGCTACCGTGATCTCATATTTGCCCGAGTTAATTGGGCGAACATCTCGTGTTGATTCGTAGGTCGGAAAGCGCTTCTTGGGGCGTAGCTCGTATCCCCCAGCCACATCGACGACTTCAAATCCTTGTGCTGCAATCTCATCGCGCAGTTGATCAGAGAGCGCAAAGTTTTTCTCGGCTCGTGCTGCTTGCCGCGCACGCGCTAGTTCGTGAACTGATTCAGGAGCGCTCACTGCAGAACTACCGCTTTCGCCATGCCCAGAACCTTTACGCCAGCAGAAGTTGCACTTAAAGTGAGCGAAATCTTGCCCTCTGCAATCTCAGCAACTGTTGCAGTGACCGTCAGGTCAACTTTTTCACCAGCCGGAACAATTACAGGCTTGGTGAAACGAGCGCCGAATTCAACGACCTTGGCAGAACCACCAGCAAAATCTGAAACATACTTACCAACAAGAGCCATAGTGAGCATGCCGTGTGCAATCACATTGGGAAGCCCCACAGATACCGCGAACTCTTCATTCTGGTGGATTGGGTTCTGGTCTCCGGATGCATCGGCGTAACGCTTGAGCAAATCGCGATCGAGGTAGAAGACCTTCTCAGGTAAGTCGGCGCCGACTTCAATCATGCGCGCACCACCAAAGTTGACCAAGCTGACACGACTAGCTTGCTATCGCGATGTAGGTCAGAGCGAACTGTGACAATCTCATTTCCGGCAGCCACGCGGTAGCTTTCAATTGTTGCGTTGCATGTAAGTTCATCGCCGGGCTTTACCGGTGAAAAGATTTCAAACTTCTGGTCACCATGCACCAGGCGGGACCAATCCAAGCCAATCTCAGGGCGGGTCAAAATCTCTTCAAATTGGGTAAGGGTTATTCGAATCGTAAATGTTGGCGGTGCGATGGTTGTATCACTCTCGCCGATAACAGCGCAGAAGGCATCGACTTCAGATTGTGAAACGGTAATTGAATCTGTACCAGCGAAGGTACTCCCGACCGAATCGGGGTTCAGCATTAGCGAGTTTCGCGGTGAAGAGTTGAAGACTTGCAACGTGGACAGAACTTCTTAAGTTCCATGCGGTCTGGATCGTTGCGGCGGTTCTTCTTGGTGATGTAGTTGCGCTCTTTGCAATCAACGCATGCCATGGTGATCTTTGGACGTACGTCCGCGCTCTTGCTTGCCATGGTGTTACTCCTTCGTGATTGAGGGGCTCAGGTTACCTGAGCCACCTTCATAGGTGAAATTCGTGCGTAGCGGAGGCGGGATTTGAACCCACGACACAGCGATTATGAGCCGCTTGCTCTACCAAGCTGAGCTACCCCGCCT
>CAZHPQ010000069.1:0-4446 GCA_964533845.1 uncultured Candidatus Planktophila sp. | reverse complement strand
TTCTAAAGCACGCGTAAATAGTTACGAAGGCCCTCGAGATTAACGTCTCGGGGGCCTTCTGCTTTACGATTAGATTATGAAGACATTTGATGCGCAGCAGATTGCGCGTGATGCTGCCCTTGCCGATGCAGAGTTCGCATCTCAAGTTGGCGACTTTGTCTCGGTTGAATATGACGACGACAATCGCGTTGCTACCTATTTGTTTACGGCAGAGGTTGCTGGTTACCGTGGATGGCGCTGGTGCATCACTGTTGCAAAGGTCGAAGAGGGCGCAACTCCTACTGTCTGCGATGTAGTGATCTTGCCTGGTCCAGATTCACTTATGGCGCCAGACCACATTCCATATCGCGATCGCATTCAACCTGAAGATATTCAGCCAGGGGTCATCGTTCCCAGCGTTCTTGAAGATACTCGCCTTGTTCCAGGTGTTCATGCGCTTGTGCAGGATGAAGGCCTTGATGCAACTCAAATTTTTGATTTAGGTTTGATGCGTCCACGTGTTCTATCAATCGAAGGTCGCGATCAAGCAAGTAAGCGTTGGTACACAGGTGATCGCGGACCTAACTCACCACTTGCACAAGCTGCTCCAAAGCCTTGCGCATCATGTGGATTCTTCTTACCGATTGCAGGATCTCTGCGCGCAGCTTTTGGTGTCTGCGCCAATGCGATTGCACCTGATGATGCGCGTGTAGTTTCAGTCGACCACGGGTGCGGCGCTCATAGCGAAGCGACCCTCTAACTCTTTCCACGCTTAAAACCGGGTAGCACGGCTCTTGCTAAGTGCGATAAATTAGCCCCCTGTCCGAAACCCCCGGCTCGCATGATTAAACGAGTACCGTAAATTTAAGGAGTAACTGTTATGCCTACAGGTCGCGTGAAATGGTTCTCCCTGGAAAAAGGTTTTGGCTTTATCGCATCCGATGAAGGCGAAGACGTTTATCTTGCATCGTCTGCTCTTCCTGAAGGCGTTGCAACTGTAAAGCCAGGCACCAAGCTCGAGTTCTCTGTGATTGATTCACGCAAGGGTCCACAAGCAATGTCGGTACATATTGTTGAAGCACCAGTTTCACTTGCTGAAGGATCACGCGCAAATAACGATGATCTTGCTGCAATGATTGAAGACACCATCAAGATTTTGGATCGCGTTGGCAATGGTTTGCGCCATGGTCGCCATCCATCAGGTCCTGAGGCAGAGCGCCTTGGTCGCGTGCTGCGCGGTATTGCATCGCAACTAGAGCAGTAAACCTCTAGCTATTTAGATACCTGTGCGACGTGATCGTCGTATTGAGTAACGAATTCCAATTGCGCCCAGCGCTGCTCCGACTACGCAGGTCCAGATAACTTTGCTTTCAGCGCCCATCGCGAGTGCAACAACTCCTGCGGCAAGCCAAGCGATACTTCCTGCAGCAATAAGAATAACGACGGTCTTGATGTTGGAACTGCCGGGCGATGTCATGAGAGTAGAGTAATGCGAATGCGAGTAGATGAGAACGGAAATTGGCGTTCTTTCCGCCATCGAAATTTCCGAATTCTCTTTCCTGCCAACGCGCTTTCTAATATTGGGACTTGGGTGCAGATTATTGCTCAAGATTGGCTCGTTCTTGAGCTGACCGATAACAATGGTTTCTATCTTGGTCTTGTTACTGCGATTCAATTTGTACCAGTAATGCTCTTGAGCTTGCATGGTGGTGTATTGGCAGACCGCGTTGATAAGAGAAAGCTATTGATTGCAACTAATACGTTGGCAGCCCTTGCTTGTTACGCCCTCGGAATTCTGGTTGTGGCTCAAGTAATTGAACTCTGGCATGTATTTGTCTGCGCTGCTGTACTTGGAATTGCCTCAGCTATTGATGCACCAATCAGACAGAGCTTTACCGCCGAGATTGTGGGCGATGACGATGTGGCCAATGCGGTCAGCCTTAACTCAGCTAATTTCAATATGGGGCGCTTAGTTGGCCCAGCGCTTTCGGGAATCTTGATTGCAAACTTTGATACCGGCCCTTCCTTTTTGATTAACGCAACCTCTTATCTCTTTGTCATTGGCTCGCTCTTTTTTATGCGCTCCTCCGACTTCTTTAGCCAGAAGAAAGAGAAGACCCTGGGCACGATTCGCGAAGGGCTGCACTATGCGATGGCCCGTCCTGATTTATATGTTGTGATGGCGCTGATCTTCTTTGCCTCCACCTTTGGACTGAACTTTCAGATCTTTAACGCGTTGATGGCTACAAAAGAGTTTGGTAAAGGTCCGGCCTCTTATGGATTGTTGGGTACCTACGTTGCAATCGGTTCCTTGGCCGGTGCGCTTATCAGTGCGCGCCTAGAACGTTTTAGAGACAGCATGTTGGTGGTGCGACTTGGAGTTGTGTTCTCGCTCGTCGTTATTGCTACCGCATTTATGCCGACGTATTGGATTTACTCGCTCTGGCTACCTATTGGTGGAGTATCAGCCTTAGCGATGTTGATTAGCGCCAATTCTTATGTGCAGGTCAATAGCGACCCAGCAGTACGTGGTCGAGTGATGGGAATCTATCTCTTGATCTTTATGGGAGGCACCCCACTGGGTTCACTCTTTATTGGTTATCTGTCTGAAACAGTGGGCGTGCGCGAAACAATCTTTATCTGTGGCGTGATTCCACTGATTGCAGCAACGCTGCTCTGGATAATCTTTAAAGATAAGTTGCAGAAGCCTGATGATTTACGGGTATCAACTATCCTAAAAAGATAAGTACTACCAGCCCGAAAAGAGTCAGGATTGTTATCAGGCGACGGACTTTAAAGTTCATTATCTTCCAAAACTTTCTGTGGGACGTGTGATGGAACGAGTTGAACAATAATGTATGAGATAAAGATAAGAACTGGCACCATTAAATAAGCTCTAGAAATTCCGAATTGATCTCCAAGAACTCCGAGCAAGAATGGTGAACCTGCGATTGCCAGGCCTGCCGCACTAGAACTTCTACCCACCGCTAAATCAGGGCGACCATCACTGAAATCAATCATGCGAAGAGATGCCAGCGCGAATTGATTAGAAACACCTAAGCCGGCGATTAATACACCAAGGAAGCTAATTTGTAGATTATGCGAGAACCAAAGAATGGTAAATCCAACTGCCTGCACTGCAATAAAAATGATGAGTTGGGTATCGAGTGCAAAGTGCTTTAAGACGCGACCGCCATACCAACGACCAAGAGCCATACCGGTTCCAAAAGCTGCAACTGTGAGCGTTGAAATAGCAGGGGATGCATCGGTACGGTCAATAATTAAAGCCGCCGCCCAGAATGAAATCGCAAATTCGCTGGCGATACAGGCGACGAAACCTAACCAGGACCACCAAAATTCACGAGATAACTTTCCAGTTTGTGGACCTGATTCATCTGGAACATGTACTTCAGGGCTCTTATCGCGCAGTAAATAAAGAGCCACAACGGCTGGAATAGCGATCAACATTCCAAGTCGCCAGTAGTCGCGATAGTTATTCGCAATAGTTCCAACAATGAGAGTTCCACCTACGTAACCGCAGGATGCGATGGCATTTGCTTGCGTCAGCGCCATCGGTGACATCTCGTTGTAGTGAGAAGTAATTGCAGTCAGCGCGTTATTGATGGTGATTGAAACCCCGAAGCCTGTAACAAAGGCTGTTGGAATTGAGAAGAGAACAGAAGGGGATGCAACAAAGGCGATGATGCCGATTGAGAAAATTAAGAGCCCAATCCAGGCTGTCTTAGTTCTACCAAAACGATGCGCGATGTGAGGGTTGGCAAGACCGGCAAAAACAGATGCCAGACCAATCGAAGTTCCGTGAAGGCCCGCAATTGTTAGTGATGTGCCTTGATCTGCGCGAAGCAGCGGCTGGGTTGGTCCGAAGCTACCTAAGAAGATATTGACGCAGACTGTTTGAAAAGCAACGGTCCAGAAATATCTATCCCGCTTGATTGTGTGGGTCACTATGAAAGGTTAGCGACGACGTAGTCGATAGATGCTGTTAGGGCATCGATATCAGCTGGGTCGATTGCCGGAAACATTCCGATACGAAGCTGGTTCTTTCCAAGCTTGCGATATGGCTCTGTATCCACAATTCCATTTGCGCGAAGGGCTGCAGCGACCTTGGTGGCGTCAATTGCATCGTCAAAGTTAATTGTTCCAACAACTTTAGAGCGCTGCGCAGGGTCGGTGACAAATGGAGTTGTGTAGCTGGTCTTTTCAGCCCATCCGTAAAGGCGTGATGCTGAATCTGCGCTACGACCTGCAGCAAACTTCAACCCACCATTTGCATTCATCCACTTGAATTGTTCATCGAGCAACATCAAAGTGACAAGCGCTGGGGTGTTATAGGTCTGATCAAGTCGTGAATTTTCGATAGCTGTGACTAAATCAAAGAAAGCTGGAATCCAACGACCGCTGGCCTTAATCTTTTCAGCGCGAGCGATAGCTGCAGGGCTCATGAGT
>CAZHPQ010000068.1:0-4455 GCA_964533845.1 uncultured Candidatus Planktophila sp. | reverse complement strand
CAGATTCTAGAAAATTATCTCAACACCATTTACTTTGGCCGTGGCGCATATGGCGTACAGACTGCCGCCCAACAGTATTTCAATCGAAATGCAAATCAATTAACGCTTTCACAATCTGCAGTGGTCGCAAGTATTTTGCGCTCCCCTGGTCTCTACGATCCATTCTTCGGAGACAAAGCGCAGAAGGAACGCAATAAAGCTCGGTTAGAAGCCCGCTTCAAATATGTATTGGATGGAATGCTGGAAAAGAAATGGATTACTGAGGCCGAGGCAAAGGCGGCAAAGATGCCGCTGATAGCGCCGCGCACAACTTCAGGTCAACTCAGCGGGCCTAAGGGCTACATCATTGATTCGGTTCAGAAAGAGTTGAGCAAAGTCGGCTTTACGCAAGAACAACTACTTGTTGGCGGATATGTCATTAAGACAACTCTTGATCAACGCGCGCAGACATCGGCAGTTGATGCGGTAAATCGTTTAACGCCAACGCCTGCGCCAGCAAACCTTCACACAGCCCTCGTTGCAATACGTCCAGGAACTGGCGAAGTCATTGCGATGTATGGAGGCCGTGACTATGTAGTGCGCCAATTAAATGATGCAACCCAGTCGATTGCGCTAGCCGGCTCTACCTTTAAAGCCTTCGCACTTATCGCAGGGCTTGAGGCAGGAATTCCGCTGACATCGATGTGGAATGGTGATTCACCACAGGTATTTGATGATCTCGGCAAACCATATGAAGTCGCCAATTATGGAAATGAAGGCTGGGGCCAGGTTGATCTGCTTACTGCAACAAAGCATTCGATTAACACTGTCTATGTCCCACTTGGTATTAAGGCGGGTCTAGATAAAGTTGTTGATGCAGCTCGCCGCGCAGGAATTCCTGAAACAGTAGCCATGATTGGAACTCCATCAGTAACCCTTGGCGTTGCAAGCCCACGTGTTATTGATGTTGCTAATTCATATGCAACATTTGCAGCACAAGGTGTGTATTCAAAGCCATACATGGTCGCTCAGGTAATTGGTCCAAATAAGGGCGTGCTCTATCAAGGAAAGCCTCAGACTCAAGAAGTATTTAGTAAAGAGGTAATGGCTGATTTAACGTATGCGCTCAAAGGTGTTGTCACTGGCGGAACAGGAGCTGCAGCCCTTGGGTTAGGCCGTCCTGCTGCAGGTAAGACCGGTACATCACAATCAAATGCATCTGCCTGGTTTGCCGGTTACACGCCACAACTATCTGCAACTGTGGCGCTTTTCCGCGATAGCGCATCTGAATCTCTTAACGGAATCGGTGGCCTGACATCTGTGACCGGAGGTTCGTTCCCAGCGCGTATTTGGACTGCATTTATGAAGGGCGCGCTACGTAATGAGCCGGTTATGAGCTTTCCCGCTCCTTCAAATATCGGCGGACTTGATCCTGTTGTAATGACAAGTGGTGGTCGCCAAGTCAAGAAGGATTAGCTCAATCTATGCGCGTGACAACTCGCGTAGTTATTGCGTTAGCGCTCCTTGCCTCACTAGTTAGCTTTGCAAAATTTAATTACTGTGCACAAACCGGTTGGAAGACTCCTGATCAATATGTACATGCCTGCTATTCAGATATCCCTGCTCTCTATGGCGAAAGAGGGCTAGATAAAGGGGTCTGGGCATATAACAATGGTGAAAATTCTGTTGAGTATCCAGTAGTTCAAGGCGCCATTATGTGGGCGAGCGCAAAGGTAATTCCCGAGGGTGCAAATAACTATTTCTACGGAAGTGCGTTGCTGCTTGCACTCCTCTTTATCTTTATTGCACTCATTGTCTTTAGAATCAGACCAGAATTTGGATATCTACTTCCGCTAGCACCGGCTGCAATTGCCTCTTTGTATATCAACTGGGATCTTTGGGCGATTGCGGCGATGATGCTGGCAATCTATTGGTTTGATCGAAAACAAGGCTATGCCAGCGCCTTTGCCCTAGGTATTGCAATCTCTACCAAGTTCTTACCAATCTTTCTCCTGATTCCAATTGCGCTGATTTACTTTAGACGTGAAGAGTTATTGAATTTCGTTAGGTATTTAGCGATTGTGGTTGCAACTTTTGTAGCAATCAATCTGCCGGTTGCACTCACCACCTTTGATGGATGGTGGCGCTTCTACTCACTTAACCTCAATCGTGGTTCAGATTGGGGATCTCTTTGGTATGCGCTCTCAAACCTTGGCTTAGATCTCACACACCAGAATTATCTGTCGGTTCTACTCTTACTTATCTCAATCACTATCTTTGCCATTTACTTCTTGCAGACAGTTGATGTTTTAAAACTTGCCCACGTTGCGCTCTTCATCATGGTTGCAGTGATGGCAGTCAGCAAGGTGTATTCACCGCAATATGTTTTATGGCTTGCCCCACTTGCTGTCATTGCACTGATTGATAAACGCGATCTCGCAATCTTCTGGTTCTGGCAGGGCGCAGAGGTTCTGTATCACCTTGCTATCTGGCAGCACTTGGCCTCGGTGACTGGCGCCAAGTTTGGTTTACCGGTCGTCGCCTATTCGGTCATCACCTTGATACGAATCGGAGCCTCGATTGCCCTGGTCGTACGCCTGGCTGCCCGTCATCGTAAATCGGGCGTATTCCCCAGCGAATTTCTCTTATCCACGGGTGAGAGTTACCCTTAACCTCTTCACGAGCGCTCCGCCGGAGCTCCCGAGAAGAGTATTAACCCTCTTGTCACGTCAAATGGCGTGGCCGTTTAGTCCAAAGGAGGTCGGGTTAACGCATGCGTCACTATGAACTAATGGTCATTCTCGATCCAGAACTCGAAGAACGTACCGTCACACCATCACTTGAGACATATCTCAAAATCATCAAAGACAGCGGAGGCCGCGTCGACAAGCTCGATGTTTGGGGCAAGCGCCGTATGTCATTTGAAATCAATAAGAAGCCTGAAGGCATCTACGCAGTTGTCGATATGCACTGCGAGCCAGCGGCAATCAAAGAGTTAGATCGTCAGCTCAACCTGAACGAATCTGTCTTACGCACAAAGGTTATCCGTCCCGAGTAATGCACAGCTGTGGCGATTCGCGCCACGGATGTCACTTGCGACGAGTAATTTATAAGTACGGACTCCACCAGTAGAGACCCCCAGAGTAGAAGCTAAGAAAAGAGGAAGAAATGGCAGCAGGAGATACAACAATCACAATGATCGGCAACCTCGTTGACGATCCGGAGCTACGTTTTACACCAAGCGGTGCAGCGGTAGCTAAATTTCGCGTTGCCTCAACACCTCGTTACTTAGATAAGGCTACAAATGAATGGAAAGATGGCGAGAGCCTCTTCCTTCAATGCCAAATCTGGCGTCAAGCTGCAGAGAATGTTGCAGAGTCACTAACAAAGGGAATGCGCGTCATTCTCTCTGGTCGACTTAAGCAGCGTTCGTACGAAACAAAAGAAGGCGAAAAGCGCACAGTCTTTGAGGTAGAAGTTGATGAAGTAGGTCCATCACTTCGCAACGCCACAGCTAAGGTCACACGCACACAGCGTGCAGCCGGTGGCGCAGCAGCACCAGCTGCTGCAGATACCTTCGGAGATGATCCATGGGCAGCTGCTTCGACTTCACCAGCCGGTGGTGGATGGGGAACATCTACAACCGACGAACCACCTTTCTAAAAAACTATCAATCCATTCCTTCTTTACTAGTTAAAGAGCTAGTTGGAAGGGCACCCGAAAAGGAGCACCACAATGGGAGCAAGAAATAACAAGGCTCTACGCGAGCCAAAGAACAAGGGCGCGAAGGCTGCTGCCCTTAATAAGAAGTTCAAGAAGAAGCCATGCAGCTTCTGTCGCGACAAGGTCACCTATATCGATTACAAAGATATTGCGACCCTGCGTAAGTACATCTCAGATCGCGGCAAGATCCGCGCTCGCCGAGTAACAGGTGCATGCACACAACATCAGCGCGCAGTAGCAACAGCTGTCAAGAACAGCCGCGAAGTTGCTCTTCTGCCTTACACATCATCAGCACGATAAGGGGGCTTGAACTATGAAACTCATTCTTACTCGTGAAGTAAATAAGCTCGGTAACGCTGGCGATGTCGTCACTGTAAAAGATGGTTACGCACGTAACTTCCTTCTTCCACGTGGCGTTGCAATTGCATGGTCACTTGGTGGCGAGAAGCAGATCGAAGGAATTCGTCGCGCACGCGCTGCACGCGAAGTCCGCGATCTCGATCACGCTAAGGAGATCAAGACAACCCTTGAGAAAGCAACAGTTACCGTTAAGGTCAAGACCGGTACAGCTGGTCGCCTCTTCGGTTCTGTCACAGATAAGGACATCGCTGCTGCGATTAAGTCAGCAACTGGTGTCGATATCGATCGCCATAACCTCAAGACATCTGGCCACATCAAGAAGACAGGTACGCATTCAGTGAAGGTCTCACTTGCACATAACGTTGTTGCAACAGTGACTCTCTCTGTCGTCTC
>CAZHPQ010000067.1:0-4523 GCA_964533845.1 uncultured Candidatus Planktophila sp. | reverse complement strand
GTTGTAAGAACATCTTGTGGACGCTGCCATAGCCCTTCAAAGTTCTCTTTAAATGCACGAGCTACACGCGCTGGCGTATCTTGCAGGCCTTCACGCTCTGGATCTTCACCAAGTGCTAAGAGAAGTTCGCGGACCGCTTTTTCAGCGCGCTCTTGATCGTATGGGTGCGACGCTCGTCCATCATCTGGCCCCATTGAGACAGAGGAAATCTCACTCACTTGAAGTTGTTTTCTTCACGCGACGTGGCTTCTTTGGTGCATCTTCTGCAGCAACGCGCTCTGGGATATCAACTGGTGGCTTTGTTGACGGAACTCGTGTTGAGGAACCAGTCCATGCAGGACGCTTTGGCCAAGCTGTGACCTTGGCGAAGATTTCAGCAATCTCTTCTTTATTGAGAGTCTCTTTCTCGAGAAGCTGCAGAACCATTTCATCCAAAATTGTGCGATTAGCTTCAAGGATTTCGTAGGCCTCTTGGTGCGCCTTTTCAATGAGCTTGCGAATCTCGGCGTCAACTACAGCAGCCACGTTTTCAGAGTAATCGCGTTGATGTCCGTAATCTCGGCCCATAAATGGCGCAGAGCTATCGGCGCCTAACTTGATTGCACCGATGGCTTCAGTCATTCCATATTGAGTGACCATCGCGCGTGCAAGAGCAGTCGCTTTTTCAATGTCATTAGAGGCACCTGTAGATGGGTCATGGAAGATAAGTTCTTCAGCTGCGCGACCACCAAGTGAGTATGCGAGTTGATCCAGCAATTGATTACGAGTAGTTGAGTACTTGTCATCATCAGGTAAGACCATGGTGTAACCAAGCGCGCGACCTCGCGGCATGATGGTGATCTTGTGAACCGGATCAGTATGTGGAAGCGCATGAGCAACGAGCGCATGTCCAGCCTCGTGATACGCAGTGACGCGACGTTCTTCTTCAGACATTAGCCTTGATTTACGTTGTGGACCAGCCATCACGCGATCAATTGCCTCATCTAACTGAGGTTTGGTAATCGTCTTCAAACCCTCGCGCGCAGTCAGGAGGGCTGCTTCGTTGAGTACATTTGCAAGATCTGCACCGGTAAAGCCTGGTGTGCGACGAGCGTAGGCAATGAGTTCAATCTCTTTAGCGATTGGCTTATCTTTCGCATGAACTTTAAGAATATCTTCGCGTCCCTTGAGGTCAGGTCGTTCGACAGGAATCTGACGATCAAAGCGACCAGGACGAAGTAGCGCAGGATCTAGAACATCTGGACGGTTCGTTGCAGCAATGAGAATTACCTGACCATTTGCTTCAAAGCCATCCATCTCAACGAGTAACTGGTTAAGAGTCTGTTCACGTTCATCGTGACCGCCACCCATGCCTGCGCCACGTTGTCGACCGACTGCATCAATTTCATCAACAAAGATAATCGCGGGCGCATTTGCTTTCGCTTGAGTAAAGAGATCGCGTACGCGCGCTGCGCCAACACCAACGAACATTTCAACGAAATCAGAACCTGAGATTGAGTAGAACGGCACCTTTGCTTCGCCGGCAACTGCTCGCGCCAAGAGAGTTTTACCTGTTCCTGGTGGGCCGTAGAGAAGTACTCCCTTTGGAATTTTCGCGCCAAGAAGTGCGTACTTACCTGGGTCAGCTAAGAAGTCCTTGATCTCTTCTAACTCAGCAATTGCTTCATCAGCACCTGCCACATCAGCAAAGGTATTTTGCGGGACATCGTTGTTCTGCAACTTGGCGCGTGATTTACCAAATGAAAATACTCGATTACCACCTTGCGCTTGGCTCATCATCAGGAAGAAGAGGAAGCCAATAATCAGGATTGGACCAAAGGTGAAGAAGAATGTTGTCAGGAATGATTGTTTTGGAACATCAACGCTCCAGCCCTTTGCAGGTGGATTAGCGGTGAGCGCATCAACCAACGTTGGCTCTTGGCGAGCAACATAGAAAGCTTCAACTTTTGTTGAACCCTTGATGGTGTTTCCGCCAGAAAGAATGAGGCGAATCTTCTGCGACTTATCGACCAAAACTGCAGATTCAACTTGTGACTGTGAAATTGCAGCGAGCGCCTGTGAAGTTTTAATCTCGGTGTAACGGTTTGCCGCGTTGGTGATCTGACCGAAGACTGTTACCGCAATGATTGCAACGATAATCCAGAAGAGAGGTCCACGAAGAATTTTCTGTGAACGCGTTTGTGGAGCCTTCTTGACGCCATCTTTCTTCTCAGCCGGCTTGACCGACTTCTTAATCTTTTGCATAGGTGTTTGGGAAGTCATGTAATTCCTTACGAGTACATGTGCTTAGCAAGCACACCAATAAATGAAAGGTTGCGATACTTTTCGTCAAAATCTAAGCCGTAACCAACAACGAATTCAGTTGGAATATCAAAACCAACGTACTTGACCTTTACTTCAACCTTTGCAGCTTCTGGCTTGCGCAGGATTGTTAAGATCTCAACAGTGGCAGCGCCACGTGAAAGCAAGTTTGCAGTAAGCCAAGAAAGTGTCAGACCTGTGTCCACAATATCTTCAACAATCAGAACGTGGCGTCCAGTGATATCGCGATCTAGATCTTTGAGGATACGAACAACGCCACTTGATTTAGTGCCAGAACCGTATGAAGAAACAGCCATCCAATCCATTTCAATATGGGATTGCATTGCGCGGGTCAGATCAGCCATCGCCATAATTGCGCCCTTAAGCACGCCAACAAGAAGTACATTCTTATCTTTGTAATCGGCATCTACTTGAGCAGCTAATTCGGCGATACGGCTCTTGAGTTGCTCTTCAGTTGCGATTACCTTTTCAACGTCGGTTCCGACTGTTGCTAGATCCACGTGGTGTGCTCCTTGATCAAACGGTCATGGTTATGTGGGCTGGGCTAAGAGCGAAAGTCTGCCCGAAATTCGCTCAACCTTCACACCGCCTGGGAGGCTTAAGGGCCCCTGCCCGCGCCATGATGTGACCAGCGCCTCGGTAGCTGCCACATGATCTGCAGTAATTGAGCCTTCAGGGGCTCCACAGGCGTAAATCGCAGCCCTAAGAATGCGAGTGCGCAGGGCTCGTGGCAGCGCAGCCAAGTAATCGCAATCGATATCCGTGAGGTTGAGGTGAGAAATTTCAGCTTCGGCCAGGCCATCGAGGGCATCTGCATCATCACGAAGTAAGCCAGCTGTGCGAGCTAACGCCGCTGAAATTCCTGGTCCGAGTTTGGATTCCATTAATGGAAGAATTTCGTGACGCACCTTTACTCGCGTGAAATCAGCGTTGAAATTATGTGGGTCGTTCCAAACTTCTAAACCTAGCTCTTTACATGCTTCTTCCGTCTCTTGCCTTGTTACATGCAAGAAAGGGCGGAGATACTTTCCATTCTCGGCGGCCATTCCAGAAAGTGAACGCGCACCTGAACCGCGCGCTAAACCTAAGAGAACTGTCTCTGCTTGGTCATCTCGAGTGTGTCCGAGAAAAATCTTTACCGCGCCCTCTTTTTCAGCACTCGAATTAAGAGCTTGATAGCGTGCACTGCGAGCGCCAGCTTCGAGGCCGGACTCAGTAGTGACCACAACTTTTTCAGTAAGAACATTCTCGTAACCCATCTCTTTCAATTGCTTACTTACTTTTTCAGCTTGCGCTGCAGAATTCTCTTGTAGTTGATGATCAATTGTAATTGCTACTGGTGTAATCGCTAAAGGTGTAGCTTCCTTTAACACTGCATAAGCAAGAGAAAGCGAATCTGCTCCACCTGAAACAGCAACCAAGACAACATCGCCAGCTTCAAGCTGTGAAAGAAAAGGCTTAACAGCGTTGCGTAGTGCAACGAGCGCTTGGGTCATAAGTGAAGGTTAGACCCGGCCACCAAATGGCATAAGCCCCTTAATGCTGTGAATCTTGGAGTAGAGCAGACCCTTGCCCTTGGAATTTGCCTCCCACATCATTCCACCGCCCGCATAGATAGTGATGTGGTGAATTGTTGAGATTGTGCCCTTATATGAGTAGAAAAGAAGATCGCCTGGCTGCAACTGCGTAAGTGGGACGTGGTATGTATAACCAGCGTAGAGCGCTGAGTTAAGACGATCCCAATTTGGCCAACCTAGACCTGCAGCGCGATAGGCAGCATAGACAAGTCCAGAACAGTCGAATGCGCTAGGTCCTTCTGCTCCCCAAATGTATGGCTTGCGCGCTTCTACCTGCTTCTTGGCAAATGCAACTGCCGCAAGTCGTTGTGCTTCAGTGGTACGAATAGTTGTACGACCCTTGAAGCCACGATCTGGCCAAACCTTTGCCTGATTGATGACAGTCGCGGCTGTATTTGCTTGGCTCTCTTCGAGGAGCGCAAGTTGTCGCTGCTGCTCGAGAGTGACGCGAACATTACGCAACTTTGCTAAGTCCTTCATCAACTTATCTTGAACCGCACGAAGTTTATTTACTTCTTTCTGCTGAAGCGCTTGCGCATCATCGGCAACCTTCTTGGCAGCAGCTACTTTGGCAGTTGCAACTTCTTGGACTGCCTTTGCTTGGTCAGCCTTCTCTTTGGCAGC
>CAZHPQ010000066.1:3260-4529 GCA_964533845.1 uncultured Candidatus Planktophila sp. | reverse complement strand
GCTGTCCAACGAGAAAGTGATTTCCCGTGAATCAAACCGGGAAGCCTCTTGAACAGTAACTGTGATTAGTCACAAGAAATGAGAAATGAAAATGGCGTTAACACCAGAAGTAAAGAAAGAAATCATTGCAAAGTACGGATCATCAGCTACTGATACAGGAAGCCCTGAAGCTCAGGTCGCTTTATTGTCACGTCGTATCGATGACATCACAACTCACCTACAGACCAACCCTCATGACCACCACAACCGTCGTGGTCTCTTGTTGCTCGTAGGTCAGCGTCGCCGCATTCTTCAGTACCTCGCAAAGACAGATATCAATCGTTATCGCGCAATTATCGAAAAGCTCGGTATTCGCCGCTAATTAAGAATTACACGCCGGGGGACATATGGTCCTCGGTAGTGGTTTCCAGATGTAAGCATCTGTGAACTTCGATCGAAGATTCATTTGTTTCGCCTCGCGTGTAGTTACCGCTCCAAGGTCTCTTAACCGTGCCTTGGAATTGAAACACGAATCAAAGGAGGACCCATGGAGGGTCAAGACGTAAAGTCAGCAGTAGCCGTTATCGATAACGGAAAGTTCGGAAAGCGCGAGATCAAGTTCGAAACAGGACGCCTCGCAAAGCAAGCAGCAGGAGCTGCAGCTGTTTATCTAGATGATCAAACAATGATCTTCTCAGCAACAACAGCATCAAAGACACCTAAGGATCAATTCGACTTCTTCCCACTCACAGTGGATGTTGAAGAGAAGATGTATGCCATCGGCAAGATTCCTGGTTCATTCTTCCGTCGCGAAGGTCGTCCATCAGAAGAGGCAATCCTTACCTGCCGTCTGATTGACCGTCCATTGCGTCCATCATTTATCAAGGGACTTCGTAACGAAGTTCAGATTGTCGTAACTGTTATGGCTCTGGATCCAGACCATATGTATGACGTCATTGCGATTAATGCATCCTCAATGTCGACACAGTTGGCAGGTCTGCCATTTTCTGGCCCTATCGGTGGAGTGCGAGTTGCACTTATTGATGGCCAGTGGGTTGCATTCCCTAATCACTCACAAGTTGAAAATGCAGTTTTCGATATGGTTGTTGCAGGGCGCATCACTGGTGATGATGTAGCCATCATGATGGTTGAAGCAGAGGCAACATCACGCACAATCGGATTGATTTCTGAAGGAGCAAAGGCACCAACAGAAGAAATCGTTGCGCAGGGACTTGATGCGGCTAAGCCATTTATTCGTATTCTCTGCGAAGCGCAGTCAAAGCTTGCAGC
>CAZHPQ010000066.1:0-3160 GCA_964533845.1 uncultured Candidatus Planktophila sp. | reverse complement strand
CAGATTCTTGGAATCACAACTCTTAACATGCTTAAGATGGAGCAGCAGCTCGACACCATGAGCCCTGAAACATCAAAGCGATACATGCACAACTACAACTTCCCACCATATTCAACAGGTGAAACAGGACGTGTTGGAACACCAAAGCGTCGCGAAATCGGCCACGGTGCGCTTGCAGAGCGCGCGCTTATCCCAGTACTTCCAACTCGCGAAGAGTTCCCTTACGCAATCCGTCAGGTCTCTGAAGCACTCGGCTCCAATGGATCAACTTCTATGGGTTCTGTCTGTGCTTCAACGCTCTCAATGTTGCAGGCAGGTGTGCCACTTAAGGCTCCTGTTGCAGGTATTGCGATGGGTCTTATCTCAGATGATGTCGATGGCAAGGTTGAATACGTTGCTCTCACAGATATCCTCGGTGCAGAAGATGCATTTGGAGATATGGACTTTAAGGTTGCGGGTACAAAGGATTTCGTTACCGCCCTACAGCTTGATACAAAGCTCGATGGAATTCCTGCATCAGTTCTTGCTGGCGCACTTCACCAGGCAAAGGAAGCGCGTCTTGCGATTCTCGATGTTATGAACGAAGCTATCGATACACCAGATGAAATGAGCCAATACGCTCCTCGCATCATCTCTGTAAAGATTCCAGTAGATCAGATTGGTGCAGTTATCGGCCCTAAGGGCAAGATCATCAACCAGATTCAAGATGAAACTGGCGCTGAAATCTCAATTGAAGATGATGGAACCATCTACATCGGTGCAACCGATGGACCTTCAGCTGAGGCAGCTCGCGCTCAGATCAACGCAATTGCTAACCCACAGATGCCAGAAGTTGGAGAGCGTTACCTCGGAACCGTCGTAAAGCTTGCAACATTCGGTGCATTTGTTTCATTGATGCCAGGTAAAGATGGCCTGCTCCATGTATCTCAGATTCGCAAGATGCACGGCGGTAAGCGCATTGAAAACCTTGAAGATGTCATGAAGGTTGGCGACAAGATTCAGGTTGAAATCGGTGAGATCGATCCAAAGGGCAAGCTCTCATTGGTTCCGGTTCTCGAAGATGGAACAACGCCAGCAGCTGAATAAATGTCAGTAAAGAGATCAGTTCACTCAAGTGGCTTACGTATCGTCACGGAAGAAGTTCCGTCGGTACGTAGCGCCGCTGTGGGTATCTGGGTCAATGTAGGTTCTCGTGATGAAGCACCGGCAACTGCCGGTGCTTCTCACTTTTTAGAGCACCTCCTCTTCAAAGGCACTACCAGCCGCACTGCACTTGAAATCTCATCCTCCATTGAATCTGTTGGCGGCGAAATGAACGCCTTCACATCTAAGGAATACACCTGCTTCTATGCGCGTGTGATTGATACCGATTTGCCGATGGCTATTGATGTGGTCAGCGACCTAATCACCTCTTCAATCGTTACTGCCCTCGATGTCGATGCAGAGCGCAAAGTTGTCCTTGAAGAAATCGCAATGCGCGATGATGATCCCAGCGACTTGGTCCATGATCTCTTTAGCGATACCTATTACGGTGACACCGCTATCGGTCGCCCCATCTTGGGCACAATTGACTCCATCAAGGGAATGTCGCGCAATACTGTCTTTAATTACTACAAAAAGAAGTACCTCCCGCAAGATATGGTTGTTGCAGTAGCGGGCAATATCAAACATAAGCGAGTAGTCGCGATGGTTGAAGAAGCGCTTTCTCGCGATAACTTCCTCGATGAACTCGGCGCTCCAGTACTTCGCCCAAATACGCCAGTCAAGAATTCAAAGCAGCAATCAGTTGGCTTGCTTTACAAGAAGAGCGAACAAGCTCATATGTTCTATGGCATGGAAGGTGTAGCTCGCGCAGATGATCGCCGTTTTGCGATGGGCGTACTTTCAGCAGCCCTTGGTGGCGGAATGTCATCTCGACTCTTCCAAGAGATTCGCGAGAAACGCGGACTGGCCTATTCCGTGTATGCCTATGCACAACAGTTTGCTGGCTCTGGGGTTCTTGGCTTCTATGCAGGATGTAATCCAACAAAGGCGATTGAAGTCGTTGAAATTATCCGCGGCGTCCTTGCTGATGTGGCAGATAACGGTATGACCCACGAAGAGATTGAGCGCGCTAAGGGTGCAGTGCGTGGCTCACTGGTCTTAAGCCAAGAAGATTCCGGCTCGCGCATGAGCCGTATCGGTAAGAATGAGATCGTCTACGGACAGGTCATGGATTTTGATGACATCCTTAAGGCCATCTCACGCGTAAGCGCCACAGACATCCGCGAAATTGCTGGCGAGTTCTTGGTGAAAACGCCTACCCTTGCACTTGTCGGTCCATTTAAAAATGAATCAAAATTTGAGAAGGTGTTAGCGCGATGATTAAAGTCGGAGTTCTCGGTGCTCGCGGTCGCATGGGTTCAGAGGTTGTCAAGGCTGTCACAGAAGCTGCCGACCTAGAACTCGTTGCTGCCTTAGATCTCGGCGACTCACTTGATGCACTTGTTAGCGCTGGCGCACAGGTCGTAGTCGATTTCACAACGCCAGATTCTGTAATGGCAAACCTCGAATTTCTTATCTCTCACAATATCCATGCTGTTATCGGAACTACAGGTTTTGATGACGCTCGCATCGCCAAAATTACATCACTTCTCTCATCATCAAAGTCTGGAGTACTTATTGCTCCTAACTTTGCAATCGGCGCTGTCTTGATGATGGAGTTTGCCGCTAAGGCAGCGAGATTCTTTGAATCTGCTGAAATTATTGAACTGCACCATCCCAATAAGGTGGATGCACCATCTGGAACTGCAGCGCGTACCGCCGAACTTATGTCACAAGCGCGCAAAGAGGCAGGTTTGGCACCAGCTCCGGATGCCACAACAACGTCACTCGATGGCGCGCGCGGTGCAACAGTGGGCAGCATTCCAGTTCACTCTGTGCGCTTACGCGGGTTAATCGCTCACCAAGAAGTTCTTTTAGGTGGAATTGGTGAAACTCTCACTATTCGCCACGACTCACTCGATCGAGTTGGCTTTATGCCAGGTGTTCTTCTTGGAGTACGACAAGTGATTTCACATCCAGGGCTGACCTTCGGCCTTGAAAACTTTATGGATTAAGGGGTACGCACATGGCTCAAGCAGATATCACTATGTATGGCGCAGATTGGTGCGGAGATTGC
>CAZHPQ010000065.1:1609-4594 GCA_964533845.1 uncultured Candidatus Planktophila sp. | reverse complement strand
CTGCCGCAAATGAGTTGAGAATGACGGTAACTAGTGCCAAGTACTGTAAATCTGAAATGAAGTTGGCATGGATCTCGCTGGTAGAGCGAGCGATAATGATGAAATCTCCACCTTCTAGAGGAACTGAACGAATGCGAAAGGGTGGCTCAACATCTACGCGAATTGGGCTTCGTACTGCTTTCTCGACTTCTGCAAGGGAAGGAGCGCCTGGATATCGCAGAGTCGACTCATTAATAACTGTCTCTGAACCATCACGCGCGAGCAGGGTGAGAGTTGCATCTAAGTTAGATTGCTCGATGGCAAAGAGTGCAGCACCTACCGCTTGTCCCGGATTCTCGTAGGCGCTCAGAGCCACAAAACTCAGGCTCTGATCGACCTTTTGCACCTCAACATCAAGTGAGTGCTTAACGGTAATTCCACCAATGCCAACTGTAAAAAAGGTCAGAAGTAATACGGTAAAGAAACTAACACGTGAAGTTTGAGATAACTTCACTGCTTCTCCGGCTGCAGCTGAAATCCAACTCCTCGAATTGTCTTAATTCCTTCAAATCCATCGCGATGGAGCTTCTTTCTCAAGTATGAAATGTAGGTATCTACAACAGTGCTTTCTGATTCAAAGGTGATTCCCCAAACTTCGTCCAAGAGATAGGTCTTACTTAAAACGCGACCTTTACTTTCAAGAAGCACATGCAGAAGGCGAAACTCGGTTGGTGATAAATCAACAACTTCACCATTAAAGGTGACTTGATGAGAGTCACTATCCAATGTGATTGGCCCACAGCTCAAGTTTGTTGCAGTAATTACGCCAAATTGTGAACGGCGCAGAATTGCCTTAATTCGCAACACCAACTCTTCTAGTCCAAATGGCTTTGTGACGTAATCATCTGCTCCAAGAGTGAGACCCTTAGTGATATCAGCGCGATCTCCACGTGCACTGAGCATGAGCGCAGGGGTGTTATCACCATTACTGCGAATTCTTTCGATAAATTCAAAGCCATCCATCAGAGGCATATTGATATCTACGACGAGCAAATCGGGCTTAGTGGTTCGCAATAGAGTCTGAGCAATCATGGCATCTGCGGCTGTGAGAGTTTCAAAGCCGGCCAATTTCAGCGCATCACCCAATAGATCGCGCATACCCGCTTCGTCATCAATAATCATGATTAGTTGGCTCATGGCTATACCCTGCCACGCTCTATGTGAGTTTGCTACCAGAACGCACCATTGCACACGGACTCATGAGCCCTTTCACAGAAAATTCACACCCCGTCGCATCTATTATTTAGCCATGCAGAAGCGTCGAGAATTAACCGCAGCAACGCTACTTCTCTTTACCCTCGCATCATCAGCACCAGCTCAAGCAGATCCAACCCCATCTCCCACTGCGACCGCTGACACCTACAAATCTCCGCTGGAGCAATACAAACTCGATCGCGATGAGTATCTGCAGGCCATAAAAGATCGAGATTCTAAAATGCGCGTTATCAATGCAATCTTCAAGAACTCTGTCGATAAAGCTAACGCTGATGCCCGGGCTGCCATGCTCAATGCAATTACTCCAGAACAGAAGACTTCCACTTCTTCGGCTCGCCGCAACGCAATCGCGCTGGCGATAACTATGCGCGATGCTGCGATTCTGGCGTTGGGGCCTATGCCTACTCCCCCTGCAAAGCCAGAAAGATCAAGTATTGAAAAATTTGAGCATAAGTCTGATCAAAAAGGTAAAGCTAAGCGTTAATTAATCGCTATCCTCAATTTGCATAGTACGCAGAGTCTTGCGCCCATGGCTCTTGGTTTTTTCGTGGATGCGACGAATCTGAAGCTCAATGTTTTTGATTGCAGAATCGAATGCAGCAAGATCATTGAAGCCAGTTGCCTCGGCTCGCAAAAGGGGGCCTGATCCGTGAGATGTAATCACGACACGGTGTGAGTTCTTTCCTTGACGTGGATTTGCCTCGTGGGTTACCTCAACTTCCACGCGGTCAATTGTGACGCTAAAGCGCTCCATGGAAAGTAGTTTCTCTTCAGCGATATCTTTAAAGTCGCTAGCGAGCTCAGCGTGACGGGTATGGACAATTATTTTCACAAGTACACAATGGCACTAACCAGAAAAAAATGTAAGAGGGTTTAGGAGAGAGGGAGCAGATAAACAATGAGCGTAATTATCGCAGCCAGCAAAAGCGACTGCCCCAAGATTGAAAACGCAGTTTTACGATCTGCGGCTAGCGCGCTCTTGTCAGCAACTTTTGAGAGCTGACCTAACTTTCCAAAGTTAAAGGTGCCCATAAAGCCATAGGCTAAGCAGAATTTCTTACGCGACTGCACCCAACCTATAGAGGCTACTGCCAATGGAATAAAGATTCCGAGTCGAGCACCTGGGGCTGCACTTGTTGAGATGAGACCAGCCAAAGTGAAAACACTGAGAACTGCACCGATCAAAGCAACTAGTTGGCGACGACGAACTTCACCTTCGCCGATATTGCAGGTACCGGGGATGTAAGTATCAGCGCTCATTTAGCATCTTCAAATTCATCTTCGTCGATCCAGGCATCAGTGTTGGAATCATCTTGCTTCTCAACCCAAGAAAGAAATGAACCGACGGCGCGAAAAGCCAGAATCGCCACAGTAACTGCAGCAATGAGTCTACGTAGCGCTTTCATGGGGATAAAAATACTCCAGTTTGCACGCTTTTGCGCGTTAAGACCTCAGTGAGGCGATACGAGTTATCGCTTCACGAATAATTTCTGGGCTGGTAGCAAAGTTGAGTCGCACAAATTGTGATGATTGCTGACCAAAGCGAATACCCGGAACAAAGGCAACCTTGGCCTTTTCAACAAGTACAGCAGCTGGGTCATCACCTAACTTAAGTGCCGATAAATCAAGCCATGCCAGGTATGAACAATGCGGAATGAGATAGCCAATCTCAGGGGCTAACTCATCAATCACATCTGCGACTAATTTTCGGTTGTGATCAAGGTTGACCAT
>CAZHPQ010000065.1:0-1509 GCA_964533845.1 uncultured Candidatus Planktophila sp. | reverse complement strand
TCCAACCCCAACGTCGGCTGCGATCCGAACCTGTGCAGCATCTGCCTTCCAACCCCAGCGACGTTCGGCAAATCCGCTAAATGCTCTACCGATTTCAGGGATTGGACCGAGATAGCCAAGATCTGAAGCGTCGACCATCTCTCTCAAAATTCTTCGGATGGGTTCGGCTACAGGAAAGTCCATTTCAGCAACGGGAAGCGGTAAGACATCTTCAGGGAAGGAGCGCCACTTTTCGCTGCGATGGGTTTTGAGTTCACTGAGAGCGAGAGCTTGTAGTTCTAGGCTGCTCTTCTTGCTCATGGACTTAGTATGTCACCGAGAATACGCTTTATCCATGACCGCGAATATGGCGATTACAACTTCGCAGATGAAGAGAATCGTCGCAGATCTTGCGGCACGAGATGCGCGTATCGCAAAAGTCATTGATGCCCATCCACTCTGCACGATCGGCAGAAACCCAAAGCCGGTCAGCCATTTTGAGGCGCTGGTTGAATCCGTCATTTCGCAGCAACTTGCCGTAAAGGCTGCGGACACTATCTATGGCCGAGTAAAAGCTCTAGCCAAGGGTCGAGTTGTTCCTATGCGCATCGCCGATATCTCTGAGAAAGATATGCGCGACGCCGGCGTTTCAGGAGCCAAATTCAAAACGATTCAGGGGCTTGCCGATGCCGCGTTAAGTAAGAAGATAAAGATTAATCAGCTCCATAAAGTTGATAGCGATGAAGAGATATTTCAACAACTCACTGGTCTTTGGGGAATCGGCCCATGGACTGTCGATATGTTTATGATGTTTCAACTGGGACGCTTAGATATCTGGCCAACTGGAGATCTCGGCGTTAGACGTGGGTATGAAAAGATTTATCGACTCAGCGAAGAAATCACACCCGCTGCGTTAGAAAAGAAAGGTGAGAAGTTTCGACCTTACCGAAGCGTGGTGGCCTGGTACTGCTGGCGAGCGCTAGGTTAAGAGTTACTCAACTGCGGAAATGCTACCCCCGTGCTGGAGTGGCAGTCGTAACCATTGGGGTTCTTCTTCAAATACTTCTGGTGATACTCCTCGGCTAAGTAATAAGGAACCCCTTCGGCGCTGATAATTTCAGTGACAATCTGGCCGATGCCTTCGCGTGTCAGGGCTGCTTGATAGACATCGCGAGTTGCTTCGGCCTGTAGCTGCTGTGCCGCAGTCGTTGTAAAGATTGCGCTGCGGTATTGAGTGCCTATATCTCCACCTTGTCGATTGAGCGAGGTTGGATCATGCATTACCCAAAACTCTTCGAGCAAGCGACGATAAGAAACTTTTGTTGGATCAAAATCAACTTCAACAGTCTCAGCATGTCCTGTGACTCCGGTGCAGACTTGTTCATAGCTCGGGTTGGGGCGAGCGCCACCCATATATCCAACGCTCGTTGCAATTACTCCATCGATATTCCAGAAGCGACGCTCGGCGCCCCAGAAACAACCTGTCGCAAAAAAAGCTTTCTCGGAAGTACTCATAGTCAGATAACCTAC
>CAZHPQ010000064.1:0-4666 GCA_964533845.1 uncultured Candidatus Planktophila sp. | reverse complement strand
GTGGTGAGATTGAGGGAATAGACACTTACTGCGGTGAAGAGAGAGATAAGCCAGAGAATAAAGAAGGCGCCAACGATTGCTGATACGCCAACAATAAGAGGCATAGCAGAGGCGGCAAGTGCGCCAAAGACAAAAGCAAGCAGGATGAAGGTGAGTGGAATCGAGATTGCTTCAGCGATTTTTAGATCGTCAGAAATCTTCTTTGTGATTGCATGCCCTACAACTCCCACGCCACCGGCATAGAGTGTGAATCCTTCAATTTCTCCGTTATATTTTTCTAAAAATGTTTTGCCAAGATCTTGATTCTCAGGGGTAAAAGCTTCGCCTTCACCGTAGATCAGAACGTAGCCAGCTTTCCCGTCGGCAGATTTAAGAGTCTTTTCACCGCCAGAACTCCAGTATGAGAGTGTCTTGGTAACGCCCTTTTCTTGCGCCATCTTCTTTTCAAGCGCCAACGCTCCCGCTGCTACATCTGGATCATCCGCGCTGCGCATTCCGGCATCAATTACAACGGCAACCGCTGGGTCTTCGATTTTGAGTTCATCCGTTAAGTATTCATAGACTTTATACGAATCACTATTGGGATCTGAGTAACCACCTGAATCTAGGCGAGAGAAGATGAGCGAACCGACAGCGCCAGCTACCAAAATTCCGATGACGAAGATGGCAACTGCAGCTTTTCGATAATTAACGAGTACTCGACCTAGATTCTCAAACATAAGACCAATTATGGTGGAAGTGTCTACCTGACTCTAATTGAAGTGAGATGATTGCTCGCATGAGTGATGTGTTTCCTGCAACAACCGAAGATGAACGCGACCCTCGCGAAGATCAGAGCGAAGACGCCAAGCGCACCGCAGAAATAAAAGGGGATAAACCCCCGCACCATGATTAGTTAGCTACTTGAAGTTTCAGTCTTTGCAGCAGGTGCTGGCTTTGCAGCAGAGTCAGTTTTATAAAAGCCAGATCCTTTAAAGACAATTCCAACAGTCGAATAGACCTTACGAACCTCGCCCTTGCATTCAGGGCATTCGGTAAGGGGCGCTTCAGAGAAGGACTGAAAAGCCTCAAAGGCATGGTCGCATGCGTTGCATGCATATTGATATGTAGGCAAAGTGTGTGACCTTTCTCGTGAGGGTTATCTACCCCTAAGTCTAAAGAAGTGAGACGATAGGCGCGAATCCACTGAGCTCCTGAGCACAAGTGACGAGAGAAAGAGGAAGAAATGAAGCGGGCTAACGCAGTTGCACTTGTTGTAGGGCTTCTCTTTCTAGCTACCCCTCCAGCAACTGCAAATACTTTAGTTTCGACATCTCCAATCCCAGGTGCAGCTCTTGAAAGCCCACCGAGTGCAATCACAATCACAACTGAATTTCCATTGATGGATACCGGCAATGAAATTGTGGTTACAGATCCAACTGGCGTTCGCGTAGACGACGGAGCGCTGATGGTGGATGGCGTTAATGCAGTCATCGGACTCAAGCAGTTGGTTAAGACTGGGATTTACACAGTTAATTACTCACTACTTGCTGAGAACGAAGTTCCACTGATTGGCAGTTACACATTCAACTTCTTAGAACCAACTGTGATTGCAACCCCTGCACCTAAACCAAGTGCCACACCAATGCCATCGGGTAACGATCTTGGTACAACCATTTTTGTATTAGGCCTATTAGCTGCTGCAATCATTGTCACGATTGCACTATCGCTATATGCCCGAAAGCTTTATCGCGATCGATGAGTGAACTGGCAACTTTAAATAAGTCCATATCTTTCCTTGCAGCATTTGCGGTTGTAGGCGCTCTGCTCGCCATGGCTTTCCTCTTAGTTGAGAACCAAGGAAAGTTGCAAGAGAGTGCTCTCAAAGTACGTAAACGTGCAACTGCCTTTGCTGGAATCTGGTTAGCCGCCAGCGTTCTTCATATCTTTCTGACTCTGGCAAACATTTTGGGTACATCTTTTGCAGATGCGCTTGAGCGCAATACGGTGCAGTCATTTCTCACGCAGGTAGATCTTGGTCAGTACCTAGGTGTACAAACTGCTTTGATTGCGGTGATTGCGCTTGTCATTCGTTTTATTCGCACCGCTCTGGCTGCAACCTTTCTTCTGCTTGTTTCGCTGATTACTCTGACAATTCCAGTCTTTCAAAGCCATAGCGCTTCGAGTGGATCACACCAATTAGCTATTGGCTCTCTTGTTGTGCATGTGGTGGCGCTTTCTCTTTGGGTCGGAGGAATCTTTGCCATCGTAGCTCTGCCAGATAGCGATCGTAAGTTTGCGCTTCCTCGCTTTAGTCAGATGGCGCTCTGGACTGCAATTGCAGTTGTTCTCAGTGGAATGGCCAATGCTTGGGCACGTCTAAATTTTGTCGATGCTTGGTCATCTGGTTATGCGCGCATCGTTCTCTTAAAGGCGGTGCTCACCTTTGTATTGCTCTTCTTGGGTTATCGCAATCGCCGCGCATTGGCACAGGGAAGTTCAACTGGTACCAAACTACTTGGACGATTTATTGTCGTTGAAGCGCTCATCATGGGCTTTCTTCTCTTCCTCGGTAGTTGGTTGGCGCAGTCCGAACCTCCCGCTCGAGGCGACCTCAGTATTTCTCCAGCACTTTCTATTGTTGGCGTTGCAACTCCAGCGGAACCAACTTTGGCGCGGTTATTGCTGCTCTATCAGCCAGATGCGCTCATCATGGGAATTCTCATCGTATTGGTTGCGCTCTATATCAAGGGCGTTGTCGTTCTCACTAAGCGCGGAGATAAGTGGCCAGTAGGAAGAACTATTTCATTTGCCTTAGCTATTTCGGCAATTGATTTTGCAACAAGTGGTGGCCTTGGTGTTTATGCGCTCTTCTCATTTGAATATCACATGATTGCTCACATGGTCATCGGAATGATCGCACCAATCGGTTTGGTGCTGAGCGCACCAATTACCTTGGCGCTGCGTACTTTGCCTCTTGGCCGCACACCAGACGAGCGCGGAGTTCGCGGAATGTTAATTGCGCTCCTACATTCTCGTTACTCAGTAATTTTGACGAACCCAATTACTGCACTAGCCCTCTTTGATGGATCACTGTTTGTTCTCTACTTCACTGACCTATTTGGTAATTTGATGCAGTCACATGTCGGCCATCTCTTTATGAATTTGCACTTCCTCTTGGCAGGCTTCCTCTTCTTCCATGTGATTATCGGAATCGATCCAAATCCAAAGAAGATTCCATATATCGTGCGCATCGTCATTCTCTTTGCCGCGATGAGCATTCACGCCTTCTTTTCGATTGCGCTCATCTCTTCGAGCACACTTCTTGATGGTGGTTACTACGCTTCCTTACAGACTCCTTGGTTGACAGATTTACTTGCCGACCAGAACGCTGGTGGTTCGATTGGTTGGGCGATGGGAGAAATTCCAATCATTCTCGCGTTGATTGCCACTTTCATTCAGTGGATGCGTGATGACAAACGCGAAACTAAGCGCATCGACCGTAATGAAGCTCGAATGGCTGCCATGGGTGAACCAGATGAGCTAGCCCAATACAATAATTACCTGAGCCAACTGCAGCGACGCGATCAGAGAGAGGGAAAGTCATGAGCCTTGAAGACATCTTCACTCTTCCTGCTGAATACAACGAACTTCGTAGCAGCGTGCGCGCTCTCTCTGAAAAAGAAATTGCACCATTTGCACAAGCAGTTGATGCCGATCACCGCTACCCACAAGAAGCTCATAACGCGCTAGTTAAAGCGGGTCTCTTTGCAGCCCACGTTCCAACAGAATTTGGTGGCGATGGCGCTGATGCACTCGCTGCATGTTTAATCATCGAAGAAGTCGCACGCGTCTGTGGATCCGCATCCCTGATACCTGCAGTAAATAAATTGGGCTCGCTGCCACTTATCTTGAGCGGAAATAAAGAGCAGAAAGAACGTTGGCTCCGCCCGCTGGCGCAAGGAAAAGGTTTCTCATACTGCCTTTCAGAATCAGAGGCGGGCTCAGATGCATCAGCGCTTAAGACAAAGGCTGAACGTAAAGGCGATGGCTGGGTCATTAACGGCAGCAAGAAGTGGATTTCAAATGCGGGTGAATCTGAGTTCTACACAGTCATTGCACAAACTGATCCATCTTTAGGATCAAAGGGAATTACAGCGTTCGTCTTAGAAAAATCTGATTCAGGAGTTTCATTTGGAGCGCCCGAGAAGAAGATGGGCTTTAGAGGTTCACCTACACGTGAGGTTTATTTTGATAACGTTGAAATCGGCGATGACCGTCGAATTAGCGAAGTAGGTAAGGGCTTTGCTTTGGCGATGGACACACTTGATCACACTCGTATCACCATTGCGGCACAAGCTTTAGGTATCGCCCAAGGCGCACTCGATGTCGCTAAGAAGTATTCACACGAGCGTAAGCAATTCGGAAAAGAGATTTTTGATTTCCAGGGTGTGCAATTTATGTTGGCAGATATGGCTATTGCGGTCGAAACTGCTCGTCAGATTACTTATGCAGCAGCTGCCAAGAGCGAGCGTTTAGATAAAGACCTTAAATTCTTCTCAGCAGCAAGTAAGACTTATGCCACAGATGTTGCTATGAAGGTCACAACGGATGCCGTGCAGGTACTTGGTGGATATGGATATGTTTCAGATTATCCAGTCGAGCGAATGATGCGCGATGCTAAATT
>CAZHPQ010000063.1:0-4816 GCA_964533845.1 uncultured Candidatus Planktophila sp. | reverse complement strand
TTTCCAACTACTTACTTGGTTCTGGCGGAAGCTCGCCTAGCTTTTCACGCTTTGCATTTACTTCTTTTACAGGAGAGAGATCCTTTCCATTTTTCCAAGCTTCAAGATATTTCCACGGCAAGACCATGCCACGGCGAACCCACCATGTGTCTGCAGGTGTTGGCCAGGAAATTCCAAAATGAAGATGTGGTGCAGTGCCACGCGCACTTCCTGTTGCGCCAACTGTTCCAAGCAACCTGCCTGCCTTTACAACAACGCCAGGCTCGATACTCAATGGAATAGAGCGAAGATGTGAACCGTAATAGCGAACGCCATCATCGCCAATAATTGAAACTGAAAGTCCACCACGAGTAATACCTAGATTAGGTGGGCTTCGCCATGTATCAATTCGATTTACTTCATCAACGACGCCACTGGTTGGTGCAACAAAGCGACACCCAGCTTTGGCCAAAATATCTGTCGCAGGATAGTCATGGTGTGCACGTGCGTAGTTGACTTCGCAATTAGGGACTGGAAATACATATATAGGGGCAGCTTGTGCACTTGGAATAGTTGTAAATACAAGCGTAAGAGCAAGCAGTTTTCTTAACATGGCGCAGAGCCTAACTAATACGCACTCAATTCTTCAGTGCGGCACGGTCGAGTTTTGCTGTGACAATCATGTGAGGAACTGTGAGAGCCCAAATAGTGACCAGGGTTAACCAGAGAAATTGATCAGTGATGTCATCGCGCGAAAAGCCAGCAAGAAGTGCGACAAAGATGAGAGTTCCAAATAACGCTGGCAGTCCTGGAATTACCGCTTTACGGAACGCAGCCCCTGAGTCATCTCTTTCGTAGGCGGCAATCGATGCTGGTAGTAGAGAAGAAAGTCGGGCGGTATGGCGCATGGCATGCCAGCAACCGAAGTAGACAGCGAATGCAACAAGAGGGGGCGCGAATACCGCCAGAGCTGCAAGCAGAGCGATATCAACGCAGTCGCGATAGCGCTTGCGAGATGCCAAGACCAAGAGAGATATTGTCGCGATCGCTGCGACTGCTAGTTGTATCTGCGCGTCATACCCGTAATGCCAGTTAACAAGATTGCTATTCACCTTCTCAAGCGCTTCTGTGCTGCGGCTATTTACCAACGGGATTGCCACTGGCAGAGCTCCCCCAGCGCTGGCATATGCCCAGACAGGTAAATGAGAACCTGCGCGACCTTTGAGGCGATCTAATTCAGAGATAAATGCGCTATCGCCGATTCCAAAATGAGTAGCGCTCATTACTACGACGCCAATAAAGCCCCACACATTCCATTGCAAGATTGCCCAGATCGCAGCAAGTGCGATGGCGATGTAGATTGCGATGAAGAAGGCCATTTTCAACGGCTGAGCTTTAGGTAGCGTCACCAAATGATCGAGTGCGCCGTGTGGAATGCCAACTGCTAGCGCAATCACCGCAAGCACTACCTGCCAGTTAAGCGAATCACTTCCGAGCCACGAAGAGAAAAGTAGAGAAAGCGCAATAGCTAGAGCAACTGCTCCACTCGAGAAGGTACGGACTCTCGAGAAAGTTCTTAACTTTGCTGTGTCCATAAACGCCACAGTAGCAATTTTCACCCACATCTATGCCAAAATGCGAACATGAAACAGTGGTCATATATGGCGATGCTCATATTTACCTTCTGCGGCTCCGCTTGGCTTGAGATTTACCTAAAGGTTGGGGTCCTGCGTCGCATTAAGAGAGTTGCTATCAGCGTTCTGCCAATCAGCGTGCTCTTTCTCGCCTGGGACGCCTATGCAATATCGCAAGGACACTGGTTCTTTGATCGCGAACAGATGCTAGGAATTTACGGACCGCTCAATATTCCACTTGAAGAGTATCTCTTCTTCATCATTGTTCCAATGGCAGCTATCTTCACCATTGAAGGTGTCACCAAAGTGAAGCCACATTGGCGAAAGGATGAGTTCGGCGAATGATTTACTCTGATATTGCAATTGTTGCCTTTGCCCTTGCAGTCATGAATGACTTATTTGGCTTTAAGACTTCGCTGCTTACACGTCCAGCGTTTTGGACTTCTTACGCAATCATCTTGCCCTTCCAATTCTTAACGAATTGGTGGCTTACATCGCGCAACATCGTGATGTATGACCCTGATGCAATCGTTGGTCTTCGCTTCTTCTCTGCCCCTGCCGAAGATGTGCTCTTCGGCTTCGCGCTCATCTTGAGCGTGATGGGGCTATGGGAAGTCTGGGGACGTAAAGGATTTCAGCGCCACTAAACCGATTCCAACTAATTAATTAGTTGGCTAGCCGTGCGCTGCTGCAACTGCTGCGTACATGATCTTTCCTTCATGCACGTTCAGTCCAGCAGCAAGTCCTGCATCATCTTCGAGCGCCTTCTGCCAACCCTTATTGGCAAGTGCCAATGAGTACTTAAGTGTGGCATTGGAAAGCGCAGCAGTTGATGTCGCTGGAACTGCGCCCGGCATATTTGCCACGCAGTAATAGAGCGAGTTATGAACCTTAAAGGTTGGGTCTGCGTGCGTTGTCGCACGTGATCCTTCAAAGCAACCGCCTTGATCAATTGCAACATCAACCAGAACTGAGCCTGGCTTCATTTTGGCAACCATCGCATCGGTAACAAGCTTTGGCGCAGCTGCTCCTGGGATAAGAACGCCACCGACAACTAAGTCGGCTTGCACGCAGTGCTCTTCGATTGAGTATGGAGAAGATGCAACAGTCTTTACTTGTCCATGGAACATCTCATCGATTTCACCTAAGCGCTTTAAATTGATATCAAGAAGTGTCACATCTGCACGAAGACCGATAGCCATTGCAGCTGCTGATACTCCAACGCTTCCGCCACCAAGAATTACTACCTTGCCGGGAGCAACGCCAGGTACTCCACCGAGCAATACGCCGCGCCCACCATTTGGACGTTGCAGAGCTGCTGCGCCAACTTGAATCGACATACGGCCTGCAACTTCAGACATAGGAGCTAGCAGCGGAAGAAAACGATTTACTTCTACAGTTTCATAGGCGATTGCTGTGATGCCTGATTTAACAATTGCATCGGTACATTCACGTGATGCCGCCAAGTGCAGGTAGGTAAAGAGGATCTGACCTTTACGCATGCGGTGATATTCCTCTGCGATTGGCTCTTTCACCTTAATGATCATCTCGGACTTCGCCCATACTTCATCGGCTGTATCGAGGATTGTCGCGCCAGCTTTTACATATTCGCTGTCGGTGATTGCAGACCCTAGTCCTGCGCCTTTTTCAACAAAAACTTGATGGCCTGCCAGGACGAGAGAGTGAACTCCTGCCGGTGTATTTGAAACTCGAAATTCGTTGTTCTTAACTTCTTTTGGGATACCGACAAGCACAATTAACTCCTAAGTCGACGCTGACTGTTATGGACGTGCTAAATGCTACCTCTAGATTGCGCGAAAATGAAAAAGCAGTCCACTTTCAGGTTTTAGCACTGGTAATTGCAGGCCAATGTGAGCAAAGTGATCGCCAGTCATAGTGACAGTTGGCCACCACCCTGGTCCGCGCTTTTGCATAAAGTCAGATGAGCTAAGTTCTTCTACTACTGTGACTTGATAGACACTCTCTTTATCAAGGCCATCAAAAGTTGCAAGCTGTGGCGTGAAAGTATCAATGGTCGATAACTGCATATAAGTAAAGATTGCCTCTTTCTTATCCTGCGCCACGGTGCCATAAAGATAAGCGTTACCAACAACTTCATCGCTACGGACAACAGTTCCTGAATGTAGAAGACCACGATGCTTCTTATAAAAATCAACATAAGCTTTTAAAACTTTGGTCTCTTCGGCATCAGCTTCACAGATATTCCACTCAATGCCCGCATGCCCAAAGAGCGCGTTGAGGGCTCTAAAACTAATTGAATGAGTGCGATGCGTTTGATGGCTGATAGTTGGACCAATATGCGTTCCTAAGAATTCAGGCGGGATGACCAGCCCTGTCCACCGCTGAATCTGCTGACGTTCCAGCGCATCATTTTGATCTGAAGTCCAGAAGCGATCTGCATGTTCAATCATTCCTAGATCTACCCGACCACCACCCGATGAACAGGATTCAATCTCAAGGCCAGGATGGCGGCGCTTGAGTTCATCAAAGAGTCGATAGATGGCCTCTGTTTGCTTGTGCACCACAGGGCGACCATCAGAAATGGGATCAGTCAGATGGCGGTTGTGATCCCACTTGATGTAGGCGATTTTGTTTTCGCTTAAGACTGCATCGACTTGATTAAGCACATGGTTATATGCGCCCTCTTTAGTCAGATCAAGAACCTGTTGCCAGCGCCCTTCGACCGGTATACGCCCCGGCTCTTGCAGGATCCAATCAGGATGTGCGCGATAAACATCGGAATCTCGATTGACCATCTCGCCCTCAAACCAGAGACCAAACTCAATACCTTTATCGTTGATGTACTTAATGATTGGCCCTAGCCCATTAGGCCACGCCTCTTTCGAGACTACCCAATCCCCCAGCCCTGACTTGTCATCACGGCGAGATCCAAACCAGCCATCATCGAGCACAACACGTTCGACGCCAATCTCTGCTGCCTTATCGACGATCTTTCGAATTCCATCTTCATTGTGATTGAAGTAGACGGCTTCCCACATATTTAAAGTCAATGGACGTGGCTTCTTCTTTGTAATGTGATTGCTGCGAGATCTAATCCATGTGTAATGGTTATTTGTTAATCCATCTAAACCGCGATCGCTAAAGGTGGCCACAGCGCGAGGTGCCTTATAGCTCTGACCCTTCTTTAAAATGATTTCACCTGGCAAGAGATATTCGCCAGC
>CAZHPQ010000062.1:0-4998 GCA_964533845.1 uncultured Candidatus Planktophila sp. | reverse complement strand
AGAAAGCAACTACTGAAACGATTGCGGTGATGTCACGCGATGCGGGAAAGACAGTTGCAGAGGCAGACCCGGAAGTTGCCGAAGCAATCGACTTTGCCCGCTTCTATGCAACAACTGCACAGAACTTTGGTGAATCAACTCCACTAGGAACCATCTTGGTTGTTCCTCCTTGGAACTTCCCTTATGCAATTCCGATTGGCGGAGTATGCGCCGCGCTGGCTGCTGGAAACACCGTCATCCTCAAGCCTGCACCAGAAACCGTCGCTACAGCTTGGGAAATCGTTAGCCATCTATGGGCTGGTGGAGTTCCAAAGGATGTTCTGCAGTTCTTGCCGATGCGCGATGATGAGAACGGTAAGCACCTCATCACACATCCAGATATTGACGGGTTAATCCTCACTGGCTCATTTGATACCGCATCTTTGTTTACGTCATGGCGTCCTGAAATCAACTTGATGGCAGAGACCAGCGGAAAGAATGCAATCCTCATTACTTCTTGTGCAGATATTGATGCTGCTGTGAAGGATTTGGTGCAATCAGCCTTTGGCCATGCCGGGCAGAAGTGTTCTGCAGCATCTCTTGCCATCGTTGATACACATATCTATAACGATCCAGCATTTGTTCGCCAACTCAAAGATGCAGTTGAATCCCTAAGCGTTGGAGCGGGATGGGACTTTTCAACAACAGTTGGGCCAATTATTCGATCTGCAGAGAGCGCACTCAATCGCGCACTTACTCAGCTTGATGACGGTGAAAGCTGGTTAGTTGAACCTAAGCAGTTAGATAGCGCAGGTTTAATGTGGCGTCCTGGAGTCAAGCTTGGCGTCAAAGCTGGTTCATGGTCACACCGTAATGAATGGTTTGGTCCAGTCCTTGCAGTGATTGAAGCGCCAAACTTTGATACCGCGATAAATTGGCAGAATGAAACTGAGTTTGGTTTAACTGCTGGAATTCAATCTCTTGATGAGAAAGAGTGCGAAGAGTGGATCAATCGCGTTGAAGCAGGCAATCTCTATGTCAACCGCGGAATCACTGGTGCGATTGTTAACCGCCAACCATTTGGTGGATGGAAGAAATCTGCCGTTGGGCCAAATGCCAAAGCGGGCGGCCTGAACTATGTAAATACTCTGCGCAATTGGCCGAGAGTTACCAACCTAGAAGCGGCAATTTACGGTGTGAACACGTGGTGGAGCAAGGTTGGTTCACAAGCTATTGATAGATCAGGTCTTCTCGTAGAAAAGAATTTCCAACGCTATCGCCACTATTTGGCGCCGATTGTCGTGGTAGTCGATGAATCAACAACGCAGGCTGAGAAATCACTTATTCACTACATCTGCGAAAAGACCGGTGCAAAAGTTATCTTCACAACTGATTTAAGTGATGTCAAAGAGAAGTTCTCGCGCGTTCGCTGGCTGGCTTCTAGTAAACCGCCGGTTCTTGAGATGTTGCAGCAAGGAATCTCTGTCGACCACAGACCTGTTGCACAGCGCGGAGATATCGAAGCTCCTCGTTGGTTGATCGAACAATCTGTGGCAATTACCTATCATCGCTACGGAAATCCAAATGGCGGCCCAAAACCTGCTTGCAGCGGGCTTACTTCGTAACTTCTTAAGGGATAGGATACGAAAATGCGCAGCGCTGATTGGTACGGCGGTAATTCGAAAGATGCTTACATTCACCGCGCTTGGATGCGCCGTGGTAATCCTGATTCAGCTCTAAACGGCAAGCGCCCACAGATTGCGATTCTCAACACTGCATCTGATCTATCACCTTGCAATATGCACCTCGATGAAGTTGCTCAAAGCGTAAAGAATGGAATCTGGGAAGCCGGCGGAGTTCCATACAACTTGCCGATGGTGTCACTCGGAGAATCAAATGTTCGCCCGACAGCTGCTTTGTGGCGCAATATGGTTGCGATGTCTACCGAAGAGATGATTCGAGCAAATCCAGTTGATGGCGTAGTTCTACTTGGTGGATGCGATAAAACTATTCCAGCACTTCTTATGGGAGCAGCCTCTGTAAACCTCCCGGCCATTGTTATCTCTGGTGGACCAATGCTCAACGGAACCTTCAAAGGAAAACTTCTAGGTTGCGGAACTGGTGTCTGGAAATTTAGCGAAGAAGTACGTGCAGGCAAGATGTCGCAAGAGGATTTCTATAATTCAGAGAAATCAATGATTCGCAGTAAGGGCCATTGCAACACAATGGGAACAGCGTCAACTATGGCGAGCATGGCAGAGCTACTTGGCATGAGCTTGCCAGGACTTGCTGGCATTCCAGCTGCAGATAGCCGTCTTTTCCAAGGCTCGCACGAATCTGGTGTCCGCATTGTCAAGATGGTTGAAGAAGATCTCAAACCAAGTGACATTATGACTAAAGCAGCGTTTAGCAATGCGATCATTGCACTCGGTGCAATAGGTGGCTCTACCAATGCAGTCGTTCACTTACTTGCGATTGCAGGTCGTCTCGGAGTAGATCTCACACTCGATGACTTTGACCGCATCGGTTCACGTATTCCACTTCTTGTAAATCTTCAGCCTGCTGGCGAATTCCTTATGGAAGATTTATTCCGCGCTGGTGGTCTTACTGCAGTCATGAAAGAAGTAGAAAAGTTGTTGGACCGCACTCCAATTACGGTCACCGGAAAGCCGTATGTGGATTCGATTCAAAATGCAGAAATTTATGATGAGACTGTTATTAAAAAATACGACGCACCACTTCAACCTGAAGCAGGTATCGCAGTATTGCGCGGAAATATCGCTCCAGATGGTGCAATCATTAAGCCAGCAGCGGCAAGCAAAGAGCTATTAGTTCATACAGGTAAAGCAGTAATCTTCGAGAGCATTGAAGATTTCCATGCTCGCATCGATGATCCTAATTTAGATGTTGATGAGAACAGTGTCTTAGTACTGCGTGGATGTGGTCCTAAGGGTTATCCAGGACAACCCGAAGTCTCAAACATGGCGATTCCAAAGAAGTTACTAGAAAAAGGAATTACCGATCTCGTTCGTATCTGTGATGGTCGTATGAGCGGAACAGCATTTGGAACAGTAGTCCTGCACGTATCACCTGAAGGTGCGCTAGGTGGCCCACTTGCTAAGTTGCAGAATGGTGATGTCATCGAACTCAATGTTCCTGCACGTACTCTCAATGTAAAGATCTCTGATGAAGAACTAGCAGCGCGCCAACCATCGGCTGCAATGACAGATGCTTTAGCCAAGCCAGACCGTGGCTGGGAGCGCTTGTATATCGATCATGTAGAGCAACTGCATTTAGGTGCAGACCTTGATTTCTTACGCGGAGCTAGCGGTTCTAAGACTCCACGCGAATCTCATTAAGCGCCAGCAAATAGCGTTGTTGCTGTCCCTCTAAAGCCTGGTTCGCAGATAAAGGTCTGTCCATCATTTGCAGTACTGGTTGGGTTATTTCGCTCAGCGCTGGTGATGATTAATTGATCAAGATTCTTGCCAGCAAATGCACATGATGTGGTGCGAGTAGCTGGAACTTTGATTTCATGAGTCATCGCAAAGTTGTTGCGAGTATCGAATCGACGAATAGCAGCGCCGTTATAAAAGGCAATCCAGAGACCATCTTCAGTATCGATACACATGCCATCTGGATATCCAAGGTCTTGGCTAAATGGTGCAATCAAGCGACGATTGGTTATTCCTTCAGATGAATAGTCGAAGGCATCTACTCCAAAATTAAGCGTATCGATATAGAAGAAAGTTTTACGATCAGCGCTCCATGCCAGACCATTACTAATGCTTGTTCCCGGAACAAACTTCTTGAGCTCTTTGGTCTTGCCCTTCAAGCGATAGAGAGCGCCATGGCCACCATCTTCGGTATATGACATCGATCCAAGCCATAAATCACCTGCAGGATCTACCTTGGCGTCATTCCACCGCATTGGAATGGCATCTGGCTCGCTACGAGTAACAAATGGTGTGAAATCTTTTCCGTCATACAACACCGGTCCGCTGACAGTTCCCAAGAGATCTTTTCCAGATTCTGTTGGAATAACGAAGCCGATGTGCTCTGAGACTGAATACTCGCTCGCGTGGCCTGTCTCTAGATTGCGTGAGAGAACTTTCATTCCCTCGATATCAACCCATTGCACCTCAGAATGGGTAGGACCCGAAGAAACCGGCCCCTCGCCCAGAATGCATTGGCGTTCATCAAAGATTTCAACTTTTATCTGCGCAGCGCTCATTTAGGAATAGTAGCGTGAGTAAACTAAAAGCGTGAGAGCCAATTTAGAATTTAGCAAGCCAATCGATACGCAGCTATGAAAAAAGTAGCGCTGCTGCTCTCGGCCATCCTGCTAGCCGCGCCGATTGCGCCCGCCCACGCCGATGAAGAGTCATTTACCGTCATGTCCCGAAACATTTACTTGGGGGCCGATGTTGGTGTGGCCCTTGAACTGATCCCAAATCTTCCCGCTGCCGCTCAATTCATGTGGGAGCAAGTACAACAAACTAACTTTGCAGAACGTAAAGCGATTCTTGCCAAGGAGATTACTGATGAATCACCTGATGTAATCGGGCTGCAAGAAGCCACTATTTGGTACTGCAAAGCAAAACCCTGGAGTTCAAAAACTGAAGTTTATAACTTCACAACAGAGTTACTAGCAGCACTTGGTGGCACTTATGTCATTGCTGAAAAAGATGGAGAGCAGGCTTTCAATCCTGGTTATTCAATTGGACCAATTCCATTTCTGACTAAAGTTACCGATGCCAAGACCTTTCAACCGCTCTTCGGTCAGGACTCTGCGGCATGTGGATTTCAAATTGGTGATGCTCTTCTGATTAAGAAGGAGCTCAAGCAGTATGTCAATCAAGTTGGTAACTCTGAATACGAGGCTGTTTACAAAGTTGTTCCAACAATCATGGAAATCTATCGTGGCTACACCTGGGCAGATATTACGATGCAAGGAAGTAATGTTCGCTTTGTCAGCACCCACCTTGAATCTTTATGGGATGGCAATAAAGTGCCAAA
>CAZHPQ010000061.1:0-5167 GCA_964533845.1 uncultured Candidatus Planktophila sp. | reverse complement strand
AGGGTGCGGCGTTAAATACTGCACAAATCGCAGAACTCCTTGCAGTTGAATTCACACGCTAAGTTTCAAAGAGGCGGCTAGTAGACTGTTTTCATGAGGGTATTCCTAACTGGTGGTCGAGGAATGCTTGGGCAGCACGTCCAGACTCAACTTAAAAAATTTGGCCATGAAGTCTTATCCCCCACAAGTAATGAACTAAATCTTTTGGATGTGGTTGCCACTTCGGAATTCATCAAGAGATCACGGCCAGATGCCGTTATTCATAGCGCTGCCGTGGTTGGTGGAATTCAGGCAAATATCGACGGTGGCGGTCGGTTTTTAACCGAGAATCTCGCAATAGATCACTCCGTTATTTTCGGGGCCAAGCACTCAGGCATAAAGAACTTCATCTACATTGGAAGCTCTTGCATGTATCCAGCCAACAGACAAGAACCGTTACAAATAAATGACTTGCTGACTGGACCGCTTGAACCAACAAATGCAAGCTATGCACTCGCAAAGATAACCGGCGCAAAGGCGGTTGAAGCATTTGATTGTGCGGATGGCCTGAATTGGAAAACTTTTATTGCTTCTAATTTGTATGGACCCGGTGACCATTTTGAACCATCGAAATCTCACTTGTTAGCTGCGATCATCTCAAAGGTAAACAAGGCTAATCAAGAGAGGGCTAAGAAGATTGTCATGTGGGGAGGTGGCAAGGTCAAGCGAGAGTTCACGTATGTAGTTGACTTTGCAGAGTGGATTGCCAGCTCAATTTCAAATCTGACGAGCTTTCCAAGTTTGCTCAACGTTGGCTGCGGGGTCGACTTTACCGTTCAAGAATTCTATGAAATCGCCATGAAAGAACTTCAATATGAAGGCAAACTAGAAGCAGACCTTACTAAACCCAGTGGAAACTTGAGGAAATTGATGGATTCATCCGTAGCCAAAAGCCTCGGGTGGAGTCCTTCAACTAGTATTAATGAAGGAATATCAAAGACGCACAAATGGTTATTGGAGAGGGTGAAGAATGCCTGACGTAATCTATCCACTTGCATCAACAACTTGGGATTCCGAAGAAGTTGAGGCCGCAACACGACTACTTAAGAATAATCAACTCACTATGGGCGCTGAGGTACGTAAGTTTGAAGAGGACTTTGCTCGGTATATAGGCTCCAAGTATGCGGTTATGTTCAATAGCGGCTCCTCTGCGAACTTGGGAATGTTGGCCGCCCTACGGTATGTCCGAAATTCACCCGTGCAAGAAAGCGATGAGGTCATCGTTCCAGCTGTTTCTTGGAGTACAACTTATTACCCAGTTAATCAAGTTGGCCTAACTTTGAAATTTGTTGATGTTGACTTACAGACACTGAATATGGACGTAGATCTTGTTAAACAAGCGATTGGGCCAAAAACGAAAGCCATACTTGCGGTAAACCTGTTGGGAAATCCAGCTGAGCTTAACCGTTTACGTGAATTGTGTGAAGAACACAAGCTTGTATTGATTGAGGATAACTGTGAGTCTTTAGGTGCGGAGCTCGATGGTGAGAAAGCCGGCTCATTTGGACTTGCAGGTACGTACTCATTCTTTTTCAGCCATCACATCTGCACCATGGAGGGTGGAATGGTCACTACAAACAATAAAGATTTTGCTGAAACATTGATTTCGATCCGGGCACATGGCTGGACCCGTGGATTAGATACTGAAAATTCCGTTCACAATAAATCTGAAAATGAGTGGGATGATCTATTTAGATTTGTTTTGCCAGGATACAACTTACGTCCAATCGAGCTATCGGGTGCCATTGGCCAAGTTCAATTGCGAAAGTTTCCAGAATTTCT
Organism: uncultured Candidatus Planktophila sp.; assembly: GCA_964533845.1. Classification (GTDB taxonomy): domain Bacteria; phylum Actinomycetota; class Actinomycetes; order Nanopelagicales; family Nanopelagicaceae; genus Planktophila. Next base: position 3,346 of record CAZHPQ010000061.1, on the reverse strand, counting down.
GGATTGGCGTCGCAAAAACGCAAAAATCTTCATTGATTTATTTTCAGGGCGAGACGATCTAATCGTTCAGTCGGAAATCGGTAGTTCATCTTGGTTCGGGTTTTCATTCATTTTGGACGGCAAACTTCAAGGTAAGCGTGCGGAACTCCTTGCTCACTTTTCTGAGCATGGGGTGGAAACTAGACCGATTGTTGCCGGCAACTTTACGGTCAACCCAGTGATGAAGCACTTAAAGCATGTGCCTCTCGATTCACTCTCAAATGCCGAACGTTTGCACAGAGATGGATTTTTCATTGGCAACCATCATTCTAGTTTTGAGTCAGAACTAAAGAAAGTTTTCGGAATCTTTGAAGAATTCGCGAAAGGCGTTAAGTAAATGAGCAAGAACAAAGTCGCATTTATCACTGGAATCACAGGCCAAGATGGTTCATACCTTGCCGAGCTGCTTCTTGAAAAGGGATATGAAGTTCATGGTCTGATTCGTCGTTCTTCAACGTTTAACACCTCTCGAATTGACCACATCTTCCAAGATCCACATGTAAAAGACGCTCGCCTACATCTGCACTACGGAGATCTTATTGATGGCGTTGGTCTAACCAACCTAATCCGCGAAATCAAACCAACTGAGGTCTACAACCTCGGTGCACAGTCACACGTTCAAGTCTCTTTCACCATGCCGCAATACACAGGCCAGGTTGATGCAGTCGGTGCAGTTGGTTTACTTGAAGCGATTCGCTCTGCAGACCTTGATATTCGTTACTACCAAGCATCAACTTCTGAGCTCTATGGTTCAACTCCACCACCACAGAACGAAACATCAGTTTTCCGCCCACAGTCACCTTATGCAGCAGCGAAGTTGATGGCGTATTGGTGCACAGTAAATTACCGCGACGGTTATGGGCTACATGCAACAAATGGAATTTTGTTTAATCACGAATCACCTCGTCGTGGTGAAACATTCGTTACTCGCAAAATTACACGTGCGGTTGCTGCCATTAAGGCTGGTAAGCAAGAGAAGTTATTCCTCGGAAATCTTGATGCAGTACGCGACTGGGGATATGCCAAAGAATATGTTGAATCAATGTGGCTTATGCTCCAGCAAGATAAGCCATCTGATTACGTGGTTGCCACGGGCGTTGGAGCGACAGTGAAAGACTTTGCAGAAGCAGCATTTACTCGCGCTGGCCTTAACTGGCAGGACCATGTTGAGACAGATAAGAAGTACATCCGTCCAACTGAAGTAGATGCACTTATCGGTGATCCATCAAAGGCTGAGAAAGCTCTAGGTTGGAAAGCCAAGACACACTGGAAAGAGCTTGCCGAACTCATGGTTGACGCCGATATTGAGGCGTTGAAGAAGTAAGTTAAAAAGCTGCAGTTAGTGTTACTAGTGATGCTTCTGGCGGACTAGCAACTCTGATTCGTGAGAACGGTCCTGTTCCCATTCCGGCCGAGACATGTAACAACGGTTCACCTTTCACAACAGTTAATCCACGCGCTCTCCAAGTAGGGAGGTCGCAATTAGTTGTGAGCGCCTTTGATCCGCCAGGCCAAGGCAGGCGAACCTGACCGCCGTGTGTGTGGCCTGCAAAGATCGCATCAAGGTTATCTTTCTTCATACCTTCAAGGATTCGAAGGTAAGGCGCATGGGTAACGCCAATTGCGATGTGGCACTTGCCTGCTTCTCCAGCAACGAGTGAGTAATCATCAAATTCTAGGTGTGCATCATCTGTTCCGCGCGCTTCGATGACAGTCTTATTGATTGTCAGAGTTGTGCGTGATGTATTGATGTTCCTCCAGCCACGGGCTTGCAAACCTTTATCAAGATCTTGCCATGGTAGTTCTGGGCCATGAACGCGCTTGCCGTGGTTTGGTAGTAGATACTTCAGGGGGTTCTTTGGAACAGGTTCGTAGTAATCATTTGAACCAAAGACATAGAGACCTGGAATATCCAATAATTCATTGAGTGCATCGAGCACTACTGGGACAGCGCTCTTATGAGCCAAGAAATCTCCGGTGCTAATAACTAAATCAGGCTTGAGAGATATGAATGATTTGATATCGGCGATCTCTTTTGTGCGCGCAGGGGTCAGATGCAGGTCTGAAAAATGCAGGATGCGAATATCGTCATGGCCTGCCGGCAAGATAGGCATCTCTGCCTCGCGGAGAACGTATGTCATAGGTATGAGAAGATACACCCGAACAATTCAAAGAATTGGAGCAATACCTGTGGGTTTAAAAGAGACACTTAAGGCGGATCTGACTGAAGCGATTCGCTCCAGCGACAAGGTGGTTTCAGGCACCATTCGCATGGTTTTGACAGCGATTACCAACGAAGAAGTTTCAGGTAAAGAGGCACGTGTTCTCTCAGATGACGAGATCATCACTGTGCTCTCACGCGAAGCGAAGAAGCGCCGCGAAGCTGCAGAAGAGTTTGCTAAGGCTGGACGCACAGATAAGGCTGCTGATGAAAAAGCTGAAGGTGAAGTCATTGCTAAGTACTTGCCTGCTCAGCTCTCTGAAGATGACATTAAGAATTTGATTGCTGCAGCTGTTGCATCAACAGGAGCTGCAGGGCCTGCCGATATGGGTAAGGTCATGGGCGCTATCAAGTCTCAAATTGCAGGAAAAGCAGATGGAGCACTTGTTTCATCACTCGTTAAAGCAGCCCTAACAAACTAAAGCCCGGAGGAAATAATGAAGTTTGAATATGCAACAGTCCCACTTCTTTCACATGCCACAAAGCAGATTCTCGACACTTGGGGTTCTGATGGTTGGGAACTCGTCACAGTTATTCCTGCACCAGGTGGAGAACAATTAGTTGCATATATGAAGCGCGAGGTTAAGTAATGTCAGTTGATGTTCGCGCCAAGCTTGCTGAAAAAGGTTTAACACTTCCGGTTACTTCCAAACCAATTGCTGCTTACGTTCCAGCAACTCGTACCGGAAACCTTGTATTTACGGCGGGCCAACTTCCAATGGTCGATGGCAAGATTGCGAAAGAAGGCAAGGTTGGCTCTGATCTCACTGTCGAAGAAGCAAAGGCTCTGGCTGAAATCTGTGCACTTAATGCGCTTGCAGCAGTCGAGCTAGTTGCGCCAATTGATTCGGTTGTAAAAGTTGTCCGTGTAGTTTGTTATGTAAATGGAGCGCCAGGATTTACCGCACAACCTGCAGTTGCAAACGGGGCATCAGAGCTCTTTATGCATATCTGGGGCGAAGCTGGGATTGCAGCACGTAGCGCACTTGGTGTTGCAGAACTTCCTCTTAACGCACCTGTTGAGGTTGAGTTAACAGTAGAGATTTCTTAACACTTATAACTGAAGTAACTATTTCCCGCGCTTTT
>CAZHPQ010000060.1:3368-5175 GCA_964533845.1 uncultured Candidatus Planktophila sp. | reverse complement strand
GTTACCGCTCCGCCATCTGAATAACGGACTACTTTGAGGCCAACAATGCGATGGCCAAATGAAGCGCCACCCAGTGCGACAAATATCGAATACTGCGCGAAGAGAAGAAGAAGTACAGGCAAGCGCGCTCCAGGGACGCGATCGGCTAGTGAGCCTCCTCCGGCGAAGAAGCCGAGTGCGATGGCATAACAAGCCAGCCAATCGATGGTGATGCCGAGAATTCGGCGCCCCTGGCTCACACGTGGATACATGGCGCCAAGCCTATCGGCTACCTGTAACGGGGGTAGATGTGAGTCAATCAACCGAGATGTAACACGGCTGTAACACTGCGATTATGACATTTTTACGCATGAGAACTAGCCTTCACTCCATCAGCGGTACTCAACGATGAGCTGACTGGGATGAGCTGGCTGTGAAAAATCAGCCTCAATTGGAGTATCAATATGTTTAAGAACTCTTCAGAAATTTTTGCATACATCAAGAAGGAAGATGTGAAGCTTGTTGATGTTCGCTTCACCGACCTTCCGGGAATCCAGCACCACTTCAACGTTCCTGTTGAATCATTCGATGAAGCGGTCTTTACAGATGGCCTCATGTTCGATGGTTCTTCAATTCGTGGATTCCAAGCAATCAATGAATCCGATATGAAGTTGCTGCCAGTTCCAGAGTCAGCATTTATCGATCCATTCCGTCTTGAGAAAACTTTGGTCATTATCTTCTCGGTTCACAACCCTGTAGATAACACGCCGTATTCGCGCGACCCACGTGGCGTCGTCAAGAAGGCCGTGGATTACATGAAGTCAACCGGTATTGCTGATCAGGCGTTCTTTGCTCCAGAAGCAGAGTTCTATGTCTTTGACGCAGTTCGCTTTAAGACTGGCATGAATGAGGCATATCACCACATTGATTCATATGAAGGTGCGTGGAACACAGGAATCGTTGCCGACCCAGATGGCACTCCAAACCGTGGATACCGCACACGTATTAAGGGTGGATACTTCCCAGTGTCTCCAACAGATCAATTCGCTGACTTGCGTGACGAAATGGTGATGGAACTCGGTCGCGCTGGACTCTTAGTTGAGCGCTCACACCACGAAGTTGGTACAGCAGGACAGATGGAGATCAACTATCGCTTCACGGATATCCTCTCCGCTGGTGATGAGCTGATGAAGTTTAAGTACATCATTCGCAACGTTGCATGGGAAGGTGGCAAGACAGCGACCTTCATGCCAAAGCCACTCTTCGGAGATAACGGTTCTGGAATGCACGTTCACCAATCACTTTGGAAAGATGGCAAACCACTCTTCTTCGAAGCAGGCACATACGGCGATCTCTCCGATATGGCTCGCTGGTATATCGGCGGACTCTTGAAGCACGCTCCATCACTTCTTGCATTCACCAACCCAACGGTCAACTCATATCGTCGCTTGGTTCCAGGATACGAAGCACCGGTAAACCTCGTTTACTCAGCTCGTAACCGCTCTGCATGTATCCGCATTCCAATTACAGGTTCATCACCAAAGGCAAAGCGTGTTGAGTTCCGTTGCCCAGATCCGTCATCCAATCCATACCTCGCATTCGCTGCGATGCTCATGGCTGGAATCGATGGAATCGTCAACAAGATTGAACCACCTGCACCAGTTGATAAGGATCTATATGAACTCGAAGGCGCAGAGGCTGCTTCAATTCCACAGGTTCCAGGATCTCTCGATGCGGTTCTTGATTCACTTGAGAAAGATCATGAGTTCCTTACTAAGGGTGGCGTCTTCTCGGAAGACCTCATCTCAACATGGATTGAGTGGAAGCG
>CAZHPQ010000060.1:0-3268 GCA_964533845.1 uncultured Candidatus Planktophila sp. | reverse complement strand
CGCGCTCTCTAGAGATGAAGAGGTGATCACAACTCCAGTATTTGCGAAGGCAAAGATTGGAATAATGACAAAGCTGCTCCAAGGATGCAGTTTTGCCTCTAGCCACTCAATTACTGAAACTGATCCATCTATCTCATCGTGAAGATCCGGATTTACCTTGGGCTGATTTGGGGTCAACAGACCCAAAATCACTCCGGCAAGAGTTGCATGCACTCCACTTCGATAGAGGCCATACCAAAGAAGAGCTCCAAGAATTACGTATATCGGAGTACTAACCACGCCAAATCTCTTTGCAAAAAGAATGGCTACTACGGCAAGTGCAGAAGCTGCGAACCAAGAAACGGTAACTCCAGTGGAGTAGATAAATGCGATGATCAAAATTGCGCCGATATCGTCTATAACTGCAAGGCCCAGTAAGAATGTGCGAAGTGGTGGCGCTACAGCAGTTCCCATCATTCCCAAGAGTCCGACAGCCAAGGCAATATCTGTTGCTACCGGAACGCCCCAACCACTTGGAGCTTCTCGCCCTGCAATAAGCAAGTAGATGCCTGCCGGAAGAAGCATGCCACCGACAGCGCCAAGGAAAGGCATGATTGCAGTTCGGATAGAAGATAGATGCCCAGAGGTGAGTTCTCTTTTTATCTCGAGCCCAACAACAAAGAAGAAGATTGTCATCAGCGCATAATTGATGACCTTGAGTGTTGTGAGTTTGAGGAAGATTGAATCGTTACCTAGTTCGAATGAAGCGCTCAGGGCCGAGAAATAGGTGCTTGACCAAGGAGAATTAGCTACCGCCAGGCCGGCAAGAGCTGCCACCAGAAGTAGGACTCCGCTGGACGATTCACGATGTAGAAAGTCGCGAAGAGGAGCGATTGAGCGGCGCATTACATCAAACTATCACGAAGCAAATTCTTGGCGGGTAATCTTTTTACGAGCAAGTAAGAAGTAGCCGACAAAGCCAATGAGAAGCGCGAAGAAGACTCCTAGATTTGTGTAGGCCCACGAACCTTCTTTACCGCCGATTACATGGAGGAAATAACCCTGCCAAGAAAGCCACCCTGCAAATGTATTTGTCACAAAACCCCAACCAACAAATGTTCCGAGCACCATGATTGAGATTGATTGGACGTTCCAGCTTCCGTAGCGCCCATTGTGAGAGTACAGGTCAGTTTCGCTATAGCTCTTGCGCAGCAAAACATCGGTCACAAAAATCGCTGACCACACTGCAATTGGCACACCTAAAGTGATGAGGAAGCCTTGGAAAGGGTAGAAGAAGTCATCTGCTACCCAGACAAAATAGATAACCCCAATCAACATCAGCATCGCATCAAAAGATGCAGCAACGTGGCGTTTTACAGGCAGCCCGATTGAAATCAGAGCGAGTCCGGACGAGTAGAGATTGAGGATTGCTCCCCCGACAAGTCCCAGGATGGCAACCAGTGCAAAGATAACGAGATACCAACTTGGAAGTATTGTGGTGAGCGCTCCAATCGGATCGCTAGCAATCGCATCTGAAAGCTTCTTGCTACTTCCCGAGAGAGCAGCGCCGTATGTGACGAGAATGATTGGGACTACGGATGCTCCAAAGACTGTCCAGCCGATGACTGCCTTACTGGATGTAGTGCGAGGCAGGTAGCGCGAATAGTCAGCTGCTGCATTCACCCAACCCAGCCCAATTCCAGTTGCTCCAAAGATAATTGCACCGATAAAGCCTTGTGCATTTCCAGATGGAAGAGATGTGATTGCTGACCAATTAACCTCATCGAAGGTCAGTGAGATATAGACACCAGTCATAACCAGGGTGACAATCGTAAGAATGCGCTGAATGCGCATAATGACTGCGAACCCAAGCACTCCTGCTGAGACAGTAAGGGCAATCGCGATTGCAAAACCGATAACCATTGCAGTGTTCTGATCTAGATTTCCTAAGCGCATAAAAACTGTCCCTGTGGCCAGTGTTGCAAGCGACATTAGGACTATCTCCCAACCGACAAAGACGAGGTAAGAAAGTAGCCCAGGTATAACAGCGCCCTTTACGCCAAATGTTGCTCGCGCCAAGACCATCGTCGGTGCATTGGATTTCTTCCCTGCGAGAGAACTGAAACCTACAAGGAGAAAAGAGAGAACAGTTCCAAGAAATGCAGCAATAGTTGCCTGCCAGAAGGAAATTCCAAAGCCTAAAAAGAAGGCTCCATATGAGAGAGCCAGCAGAGAAACATTCGCTCCGCACCAAGGCCAGAAGAGAGAAGAGGCTTTTCCACCCCGTTCGCTCTCGTTAATTACATTGGTCCCATTTAGCTCAAGGTTCATGGCGTAAAGAGTAAAGGAGTTTGCTGCAGAGTTCTTAATCTAGGAAGAAATCAAGCAGGAAGTCTTTTGTGCCAGGAACGACTGAATACTTTTCTAGGTCAGTGATCCCCTCAGAGGCTAGAACTTCGTCATCGACAAAGAAATTGCCAGTGCACTCTTTCGAATTGCGATTCAAGATGATGTAGGCGCTATCGGAGAGAATTTCTGGAGTACGGCAAGCAGCAGTATCGACGCCTGGAATCATCTGTAGCGCAGCTGTATCGATTGCAGTGCGTGGCCAGAGAGCATTAACTGCGATTCCATCTCGTTTGAACTCCTCAGACATTCCAAGGACGCACATACTCATACCGTACTTCGCCATTGTGTAAGCCACATGGTTCTTAAACCATTTTGGCTTCATGGAAAGTGGAGGTGAAAGATTCAAGATATGAGGATTACGGCCCGCTTCAGCGCTATCACGTAGAAATGGGATCGCAGCCTGAGAAGTTAAAAAGGTGCCGCGAACGTTGACATCGAACATCAAGTCAAAGCGCTTTGCTGGAGTTTCTTCTGTGCGAGTGAGGTTAATCGCGCTTGCGTTGTTGATCAGAATATCGATTCCGCCAAACTCAGCAGCTGCTTGTGCTACTGCTGCAGCGATCTGAGTTTCATCTCTTAAGTCACATTGAATCGGAAGCGCTGTTCCGCCGGCAGCTTTGATTTCCTCCGCTGCTGAATAGATAGTGCCAGGCAATTTTGGATTGGGTTCAGCAGTCTTGGCGGCAATAGCGATTGACGCTCCATCGCGGGCAGCGCGAAGAGCGATGGCTAATCCAATACCGCGAGATCCGCCTGTGATGAAGACGCGCTTTCCTTGTAGTGACATTTACTTGCCTCTCTTTGCCATAAAGTTCATAAATGCTTCAGCCGCTTCCTCTGATTGCAGAGCCAGCGCAAAGATTTCAAATTCAGCGCGCAT
>CAZHPQ010000059.1:0-5450 GCA_964533845.1 uncultured Candidatus Planktophila sp. | reverse complement strand
GGGCGTGCAATTGAAGTGCGTATTCCACCGTATGCAGCGGTGCAATGTGGCGAAGGTCCAACACACACTCGTGGCACTCCACCGAATGTCATTGAGATGCAGGCAGATACATGGCTGGCGTTGGCGCGGGGTGAAACAACCTGGAGTGAAGCGATGAGCGCTGGACTCATTGTGGCATCGGGAGTTCGCGCTGATTTATCGCCACTTTTACCGCTTAGGATGAGCCAATGAGCCGCCGCCCAGATGGTTTGTTAAACCACAATGTGCTCGATGCAGATAAAGGTCCGCAAGATGCCTGTGGTGTTTTTGGTGTGTGGGCGCCGGGCGAAGAAGTAGCCAAACTTTCTTTCTATGGTCTTTATGCGCTGCAACATCGCGGACAAGAATCTGCCGGAATCGCAACATCTGATGGCGAACGAATTCTTGTTTATAAAGATATGGGCCTTGTTTCACAGGTATTTACCGAGACAGATTTAGCATCACTTGTTGGCAATTTAGCGATTGGTCATTGCCGTTACAGCACTACTGGATCAAGTACATGGGTCAATGCGCAACCAACCTTGCGTCCCACTAAATACGGAACTTTGGCGCTTGCACATAATGGCAACCTGACTAATACCGGTGATTTAGCAGAGCTAGTTCAGAAGTTAGATGCAGATGCGCCAAAGAATGCGCGTGGCGCGACTACTGATACTGAAATCATGACAGCGCTGATTGGTCTACAAGATGAGAAGAATGTAGAAGCAAGCGCACTTGCAGTCCTGCCTAAGCTGGAAGGCGCGTTCTCATTGGTCTTTATGGATGAACGCACTCTCTATGCAGCGCGCGATCGCCATGGAGTTCGTCCTCTTGTCATCGGAAAGCTTGATCGTGGGTGGGTTGTCGCATCTGAAACTGCCGCGCTGGATATTGTCGGAGCTGCCTTTGTGCGCGAAGTTGAACCAGGTGAATTCTTAGCAATTAATGAAGAAGGTATTCGTTCACAGATGTGGGCTCCTTCTGATCCAAAGGGTTGCATCTTTGAATATGTGTACCTAGCTCGCCCTGATACAACGATTGCTGGTCAAAGTATTCACGCTGTGCGCGGGCGCATTGGTCAACGTTTAGCAATTGAAGCACCGGTCGATGCAGATTTAGTGATTCCAGTTCCTGAATCAGGAACACCTGCCGCAATTGGTTATGCCAAGCAATCAGGTATTCCATATGGCTTAGGACTTGTGAAGAACTCATATGTAGGGCGCACATTTATCCAGCCATCACAGACGATTCGCCAACTTGGTATTCGCCTCAAACTCAATCCACTTCGCGAAATCATCGAAGGCAAGCGCATCATTGTTGTCGATGATTCAATTGTTCGCGGCAATACCCAGCGCGCCCTAGTTCGTATGTTGCGTGAAGCAGGTGCACTTGAAATTCATGTGCGCATCTCATCTCCTCCAGTGAAGTGGCCTTGCTTCTACGGAATTGATTTTGCAACGCGAGCTGAACTTATTGCTAGCGGTTTAGAAGTTGAAGAAATTCGCCGCTCAATCGGGGCAGATTCGCTGGCTTATGTATCTGAAGAGGGTCTCATTGAGGCAACGAACGTGCAGGCAGAGAAGCTATGTACCGCATGTTTTTCTGGCAAATATCCAATTGCTATTCCAACAGATATGTCAGAGGGCAAGATGCGCCTTGAAGTCACTGATGTGCATACAGAGAAGGTTCATAAGTAGTGGCAACCTATAAAGATTCAGGTGTTGATATCGATGCCGGTGATCGCGCCGTTGAATTGATGAAGGCATCTATCGCTAAAGCATCTCGCCCAGAAGTAATAGGTGGCATTGGTGGATTTGCGGGACTCTTCGATGCATCTGCGCTGAAATCTATGAAGCAACCGCTGCTTGCTACATCAACCGATGGCGTTGGTACAAAGACCGAGATTGCTCGCCAGATGGGTAAGTACGACACTATCGGCGAAGACCTTGTGGCGATGGTTGTAGATGACTTAGTTGTATGTGGCGCTGAACCGCTCTTTATGACTGATTACATCGCAGTAGGAAAAGTCATTCCAGAACGAATTGCCGATATCGTTTCAGGAATCGCACGCGGTTGCGAAAAGGCAGGAACAGCGCTGGTCGGTGGCGAAACTGCAGAACACCCAGGTCTTTTAGCAGAAGATGAGTTCGATATCGCAGGAGCTGCAACAGGCGTTGTTGATGCACCCCTTCAGCTGGGGGCTGATCGCGTAAGGGGTGGAGATCTCATCATCGCGATGCCAGCTAGTGGATTTCATGCAAATGGATATTCACTTATCCGCCATATCTTGGCGACGCAAAAGTTAGATTTATCAAAGAGATATGAAGGTCTATCAGCAACTCTTGGTGAAATTTTGTTGACGCCAACAGAGATCTACACGCTTGATTGTTTGGCTCTTATCAAATCACAAGGTGAAAACTTGCGAACCTTTAGCCACATTACTGGTGGTGGTTTAGCTGATAACACCGCGCGCGTGATTCCAGTAGGACTGACTGCCGCCTATGACCGTTCAACGTGGTCACTTCCTCCTGAAGTGAAGTTCTTATCTGATATTGCTGCAGTGCCGCAGGCCGATATGGAGCGAACCTGGAACTGTGGCATTGGAATGTCCGTGATTGTGGATCCGGCAGTTGGGGATTTAGTCATCCGTTCACTGGCTGCGCGCGGCATGAAAGCTTGGATTGCTGGCGTCGTTGAGCCTGCTTCAGATTCGCAAGCTCCTCGTTCATACTTAACCTCTGCGTATAAAGGATAAATTCAATGGCGAGTAAGTCAAAAGCTGCCCAAGCACAGCGCTCGAAGGCAGAGAGCAAGATCAACTTCTATCTCATCGCCATCCCTGTTTTAGCCTTTGTCATCAAGTTAATCACCATGGCCAACATACGAAATGTTGATGGTGGATTTTTAGGTGGATGGCTTGGTGCAGATGGCGAGAACTATCTCAGCGGCGTTGATGGCCTTCTAGCTCAAGGTTACTTAAGCGATAAGAGCATCCTTTCTTATTGGCCAGCTGGTTACCCAATTTTGATCTGGTTATTGACCAAGATTTCTCTGACATATGTCATCGCTTTGATCTCATTTACTCAGACAATTTTCTACGCCTACGCCAGCTATTACTTTGTAAAGCAGCTACGTGGCACACGTTTGCAGCCATATATGTTCTGGATTGCAATCGCGCTCGCCTTTAATCCAACACTCTCACTCAGTTCACTCGCCGTTGGATATGAAAGTCCAATTGCCGCCTGCATGTTGATGGTCGTTGGGCTCATTATGAAATCTGTGCAGAGCCCACATGACCGTGGCTTTATCTCTCGCGTTGTTGCAGCTGGTTTCTTCTCAGCGCTGGCAACTTTGATGCAACCTCGCTGGATTCTGACAACTCTTGTTATTGCACTTATCTGGGCGCTCATTACTAAAGGTCGTAAGGCGCAAGCACTGATTCTTGTTGGTGTCGTTGGCATCATGGCGATTGCACCCGCCATCATGATTGATCGCAACGTTCGTTCCATTGATAAGGCGGTTATCTCAACTAACTTGGGCGTGACCATGAATATTGGTGCCGGCCCCGATACCACTGGTGGTTATGCCAAGACTGGTGAAAGTGTTCCATGCGAACCTGTTCCACCAGCAACTACTGTGACAGATAACGAACTCGTGAAGTGCGTGATCAAGTGGTACATCAGTAATCCGGTAGATGCGATTCGCCTGTTTATTTATAAAGGTTGGTACTACTGGTCACCATGGTCAGGACCATTTGGTAACGGCACCATGGCGCGCAACCCATGGTTGAAGATCAATCCAGTTGTTGATATCGCTAAGGGAAGCCAATCCGGAAATGATCTTGTCTATAAGTCAGTAGGTAAGGGAATTTCATTCTTCTGGACAGTCGGATGTATCTCACTCTTCTTTATTGGATTCTTCTGGTTGCGTTCAATGAAGGGCATCTATGCGCACCTGGCCTATGCCAGTTTTGTGCCGGTAGTGATCTCCTGGCTCGTATCTATGGGAACCATCGGAGACCATCGCTTCCGCATCCCTACGATGACCCTGAGCGTCTTCCTGCAGGTTATTGGCCTCTACGCCCTGCGCCATAAGGTGAAAACCCGCTCATTTGCCGTTGCTTTGGAGACAAACGCCAAGGCGCGATAACCTACGCGCCTGACACATATCAGCTATTCGTAAGGAGGTCGCCCATGGGCCGCGGCCGTGCAAAAGCTAAGCAGACCAAGGTTGCTCGCGACTTGAAGTACAACTCTCAGGAGATGGATCTCGATCGCCTTGCAAAGGAACTCCACGGAGATATCCCTAACCAGCAAAATCAGGATGATGATGATCCTTTTGCTGAAGGCAATTACATTCCTCGCGCTTAATCGCCTTTCTTATCTAGACTCAGCTACGTGAGACCTACTCCGTACGTTGCATCTCTTCGTATCTACGAGCCACTCTCTGCCTTTGAACCTGCAGATCGTTTACGTTGGCAGGGAATTGATGCATCTGTCGACACTCGAAAAGAAGAGCAAGAGCTTGCGCTACGTCGCTTAGTTTTCCCTGAACCTCCCGCAGTCAGACCAGATGGTGCGCATGTTCTCGATATCAATGGCGCTCGCTATGTTTCGCCTTGGTCAACTGCTACACGCTGTTGGGCAGCGCTCGACGATTTTAAAGATTCACTTCCATCTTCAATTACTCCATTTTTTATCCCGCCTTCACTCGAAGAGGTCATTACAACAGGGGTTGATCTTCTTGAAGATCGTGTGCCACACATCATCACCGAGACATGGGTTATTCCACCGCGCTGGTTCTCACTCTTTACTCCTGAAGAACGTGTGCGAGGTGAAGGCGATGATGGCGCATATTCATTTGCACGGACTACTATGGCAAAGGCACGTGAACGAGCCGAGAAGTCCCACGAAATTGTTTTAGGCGCTTTTGGGCAAGGCTCTGTCGAACAAGAAATTGAGAATTTGCTCGATTGGCTCGAGCTCTTCCATCCAGAATCTTTGGTAGAACTCGATTACGGGGGATTGGCAGGTTATCTCGATGCAGCGCTACGTACGCAGGGTTTAGATGGAATTAACGATGACTCATCTATTGAGGATGTTGCAGATAGCCTTGCTGGATTAGCAGCAGGCGATGGCGCTATTGCAGGGCAAGGATATGAACGGCTTGTGACTCGTTGGAGATCGGTTCAGGCCTTCGAATCTGCCATTTAGGTAGATGAATTCTTCAACCTTGCTATTGCGCCAAGCGTGACTGTGGTGAATACTTCCCGACATTACGGCGCAAAACGGACACCAAACTAGGTTTCGTTATCGAAGGAGAAGTTCATGAATCGTCTGCCAGATGCTGAGGTGCTCTTAACGCCTCGCGAAGTTGCAGACCTTTTCGGGGTTGATCCAAAGACTGTCACACGTTGGGCGAAGGCTGGAAAG
>CAZHPQ010000058.1:0-5682 GCA_964533845.1 uncultured Candidatus Planktophila sp. | reverse complement strand
CCTAAAGAGAGAATTGATCCGCGCACTGCACTAGATTCTTGAAAAGCTAGCGCCTGCACACTTGCGAGTGCGGGACCGATACATGGGGTCCAACCAACTCCAAAAAGGAAACCAAGTAGAGGTGCGCCGATGAGTCCACCGGTAGTTGAAATCCGTGGCTTGATAGTTGGCATCAATGGGAAAGCTCCGATAAAGATAACGCCCATCAAAATTGTGAGCGCACCTAAAACCCGCGTGATGCTCTCTTCGTTAGTGGCAATACGTGAACCAAGTTCGCCGAAGAGCGCGCCATAAGAGATAAAGAGCGCGCTAAATCCTGCAACGAAGAGAAGTGAGCCAAGGAAGACTCGTCCGCGCGCTTGTGAAAAACCTGCTGCAAATGAGAGATACCCAGGAACTAACGGCAGAACGCATGGAGATACAAATGAGATAACCCCAGCAAGAACTGCAATGGGGAAAGCCGTAAGTAAGAAGCCATCAAGGAGATGGTTGACGACGAAATCTCTCATTCCGCGCTCACATCCTCAATAAGTTTGGTGAGCGAGGCGACGGTGACAGCACCTGAAACTCGCGCTGCAACGCCACCGTTGCGATCAATGACTAGAGTCGTTGGAATTGCATTTGCTGGAAGGGACTTGCTAAAGCCCACCAGAATTGAATCATCAATGAGCGTTGGGTAAGGAATTCCACGATTGCGCGCAAACGCTTCTGCATTAACGGGATTATCACGCGTCAAAATGCCAATAAATGCCACATCTGTGTATTTCTTCGCTAAAGCTGAGAGTGCAGGCTCTTCCGCGCGACATGGTGAACACCATGAAGCCCAAACATTTACAACGGCGACCTGTCCCCCAGTGAATGAATAGTTTTCACCGCTTAAAGTCATGCCCGAAATTGCAGGCGCTTTCTGGCGAGAACCTTCTTTGATGGTTGTGACTGCGCCACTGCCGGCAATAAAGCTCTCTTCTGCTTGTGAAGTACCACTAGTACCACACCCAGTCAGCACAAGAGCTGAAATCAGAATGGGCAGATATTTCTTCATCTTATTTCTTCGGTAACAAATGTTTTGCGGGTTCTAGATATGAAGTTCCAGAAATCATGCCATCGTTATCAAAATGGATTCCAGTAACGGAAGCCAAGGTGCACTCACGCTTCCGTGGATCATGCAAAAGTCTGCGTCCTTCGACAGCGCTGCGCAGAATCCAGATAGGTAGCTGGTGTGAAACTACGATGGCATCTTTTCCTGCTGCTGCTTTCTTGGCATCAAAGATTGCAGCGAGCATTCTCGAAATCTGCTCTTCATATGGTTCGCCCCATGATGGCTTCCATGGGTTGTAGAGATGTCGCCAAGAAGAGGGATGTTTAAGAACTCCACTACCTAATTCAAATGATTTACCTTCAAAGATGTTGGCAGCTTCAATGAGACGTTCATCCGTATGAATCTTTAGTGAGTGCGCATTGGCAATAGGGGCGGCAGTTTCTTGTGCACGCTGTAAAGGAGAAACATGGAGCGCGCCAAGATCTAATGCTTTAGACCACTCCCCAACAGCTTTCGCCATTTCTTGTCCACGCTCTGAAAGTCTCCAGCCAGGTTGACGTCCGTAGAGAATCTTTTGCGGATTCTCTACCTCGCCATGGCGAACGACATAAACAGTGGAACTCATAGCGCTAAGCATAAAGCGTCGATAAAGGGCCCTCTTCGCTAGGGTAGTGACATGGCACTCACCTCTCAAAGAGCTGCCTTCTTCGATGTAGATAACACCCTCGTGAGAGGGTCCACACTCTACTTTCTCGGACGAGGTATGTATCAGCGTGGATTTTTCACAAAGGCTGATATCTCAAGATTTGTTGTTGCCAACATCCGCTTTCGCATGACAGGTACTGAAAAGAAAGAAGTCATTGAGAAGTTTCAAAATGCAGCGACCGACTTTATCGGCGGCCATGCAGTCGAAGATATCAAGAAAATTGGCGAAGAGATTTACGATGAATTCGTCTCGCCGAAGATTTGGCAAGGTACCTTTGAGATTGCCAAGTCACATTTAGATAAAGGTGAAGAGGTGTGGCTTGTCACTGCAGCTCCTCAAGATATGGCAAATATCATTGCGCAACGTCTAGGTCTTACAGGTGCTCTTGGTAGCAAAGCGCGAGTTGAGAATGGTATTTATACCGGTTCACTAGATGGAAAACTTCTTCACGGGGTTGAGAAAGCCATCGCTATTCAAGATCTTGCAGCAAACCGAGGTTTTCAATTGGCTGATTGCTACTCGTACTCAGATAGCCACAACGACATTCCACTTCTTCAAGCTGTTGGGAATCCATGCGCAATCAATCCAGATGCAATCTTGAGAATCCGCGCACTTGCCGAAGGTTGGCCAATTCACGACTTCCGTCGTGCACGTTTTCTCAATCGATTGCTCGGGCCGATGGTCAGTCGCTTTGCGGCGATTGCTGCCTGGTTTACTCCTAGAAAGCGCTAACTCTTTCACCTCAATTAGCGCCCACACCCAACTAACGGCTATCGTTGGCAGGTTATGGAAATTCGCTCTTATGCAGATTATTTACGCGCACTCGATGATGCTGCGCTTATTTCCATGTTCACTCACAGGCCTGATCTGGTAACCCCAGTTCCACCTGATGTCGCAAGTTTGGCCGTTCGTGCATCGTCTGCACCTAGCTTGGCTCGCGCTGTTGATGCGCTTAACAAGTGGCAGCTACAAGTACTTGAAGTCTGTGCGATTTTAGATGAGCCGTTTACCGAGAAGGAAGTTGTAGCTCTTACTGAAAAGTCAGCGCTCTTTATCCTTCCTGGCTTGATTGAACGTGGCTTGTTATATGTAGATAAAGATGGAATGCGCACTCCCACAAATCTTAAAGAGGTATTGGGCAACGAAATTGCTGGGCTTGGACCGGCATCCATGGCGAAGTTAAAGTTGAAGAAGCTAGATGAAGCTCCTGCTGCGGCTAAGAAAGTTCTCGAGGCGATGGTCTGGGGTCCTCCACGCGGGACGATTACCGATATCAAGAAACCATCTGCTGGTGTGGCTTGGTTACTTGAAGAAGGTTTCCTTGTTCCATTCAATCAACAGACAGTGGTCTTGCCTCGCGAGGTTGCCATCTATCTACGTGGCAACAAGGTGCATCGCCAACTCGAAGTTGCGCAACCAACTATCACAGCAAGTAAACGTGATGAGCGAAGCGTGCAGTTAGCAGCGATTGCCAACATCACCACTTTCCTGCGCTGGACTGAAGAAGTTCTTAACTATTGGGCGCAGGAGCCAGCAAAGGCTCTTCGTTCGGGAGGACTGGGCGTCCGCGAATTGAAAGAGCTCTCACTGCACTTAGGTGTTGATGAAGTATGCGCTGCCTTTATTGCAGAGGTTGCATATGTCGCTGGGCTTCTGACCATCGAGGCCGATGACAAGATTCTTCCGACAACGCAATTTGATATCTGGTTGATGCAGAGCGCATCTACTCGATGGCAGGCGCTGACATCCGCTTGGCTAATCTCTTCACGTCTTCCTGGCTTAGTTGGAAAAGAGGCAAGTAAGAACGTTGCACCACTCGGCCCTGAACTCGATCGCGCCAACGCAGCTAGCACTCGACGCCTCGTACTCAACCTACTTAACGAAAACAGAGGTGTTGCTGTTGATCCGCAGGCGCTTTACGAAGCTGCGCTCTGGCTTTCTCCCAGCAAGCGTTCTGGCGGATTGCAAAAAGATTATCTTCTCTGGAACTTGCGTGAATGTGAATGGCTAGGAATCACTGGTCAAGGAGTGATTTCTCAATACGGAATTGATTTTCTTGATGGTGGTGATTGTTCAGCCATCGATAGCGATCTTCCCAAAGCGGTAGATCACATCTTGATTCAAAGTGATAACACTGCAATCGCACCAGGGCCGCTCGAACATGAAGTCGCGCAAGAGCTTGCTCTGATTGCAGATGTCGAATCTCGCGGTGGCGCGACTGTCTTTAGATTCTCTGAAAGTTCTATACGTCGTGGGCTAGATCATGGTCGTACCGGTGATGAGATTGCCAAGTTCTTAGCAAAAACATCTAAGACTCCAATGCCACAACCTTTGGAATATTTGATTGCAGATGTGGCGAAGAAACACGGCAAATTGCGCGTCGGAAATACTGCATCATTTATTCGCTGTGAAGATCCAGCGTTGATCGCACAAATCATCGGCGATAAGCGCCTTGAAATCTTAGGTCTACGTCGAATTGCACCTGAAGTTCTTATCTCTACATTTGATGCGGCAGAAGCGATGCATATTCTTCGTAGCTACGGCTATCTTCCCGCTGGCGAGGATGCCAAGGGGCTCTTGCTCAGTGGTCCACGTGTGCAGCGCGCACAGGGAAAAGCACGTCCACCCAGAATCATCGGTGAATATGAAAAACCTGATGAGCTTCAGATTCAGAACGCGCTAAGAGCGCTTCGTACCGGTGAGAAATCAAGTCGTAAGCAGAGCACCATGCGCAACATTGCAACTGAAGCACTTGGCTCTCTTCCTCGGACCACAGCAAATGAGACTCTCGAGCTGCTCAGTGATTACTTACAAAACCAGCCAAACAAATCGCTCTCCATTGGATATGCCGATAACAATGGCTTGGTTTCACATCGCATCATTGATCCGCTGAAGTTATCTGCCGGCTCTCTCCTTGCGCGCGACCACGCAACTGGTGAAGTGCAGACCTTTAGAATCGCGCGAATTACAGGGGTGGCAGCGTTATGACGAGCGAGATATCCACCGAATACGGCAGACTTGAGCCTATGTTGGCAGCCCTAGAAGCGTTGGTTCGTTGCGAATCACCTAGTGATGATTTAGAGGCCTGCACCGAAGTTGTTCGACTAGCGAGCGATATCGCAACTCGCGTCTTAGGTGTTCCTGCACAGATAAAGACCATCGAAGGTCGCCCAGTCTTTTGGTGGGGATCTGAAAAACCAGAAGTTCTTCTCCTTGCTCATCTCGACACAGTGTGGCCGCATGGGTCATTTCAACCAGTGTGGGATATCCAAGGAGATGTTCTCCGCGGTCCCGGAACTTTTGATATGAAAGCTGGATTTATCCAAGCGTTATATGCGCTTAAGGGAATTGAGGGGCCAGTAGCGCTCGTTGCAACAACAGATGAAGAGACCGGCAGCCACGCATCGAAGGCGCTCATTAAAGAACTTTCAGCAAGTGCAAAGGCAGTTCTTGTTTTGGAGGCATCCCTTGATGGCAAGGTAAAAACAGGTCGCAAGGGAACAGCGATGTACCAAATCAAGGTAATTGGTCTGGCTTCCCATGCCGGCCTTGAACCTGAAAAAGGTGTCAACGCCACAACTGAAATCGCTCACGCAATTTTGGCCCTTGGAAAATTAGAAAATTCTGAACACGGAACAACTGTTGTGCCAACCCTTTTACATTCAGGAAATACCACCAATACAGTTCCCGATCTTGCTGTATTAGATATTGACGCTCGCTCATTTTCTCAAGCTGAACTTGAACGCGTTGATCGCGAAGTCAAGGCTCTCAAGGCTGTGAATCCTGCAGCCCGACTTGAAATCACTGGTGGTCTCAATCGACCACCGCTGCAGCCATCTTCAACGAAAGCGCTCTACGAACGCGCTGAAAAAGTTGCTGCAGCAATTGGCATGAAGCCACTTGGGTGTGCAGAAGTTGGTGGAGCAAGCGATGGAAA
>CAZHPQ010000057.1:0-5741 GCA_964533845.1 uncultured Candidatus Planktophila sp. | reverse complement strand
TCCGATCAATGAGCAAGTTGCCATTTGAGACGGTGACAGAGTTGAGAATTCTCTCCTTATTCCAACTTTGAATTCTGAATGTGTCGCACCAGTAGCGCATATAAGAACGCATGGCGGTTTGAGTGAGGGCATCTAACTCTGCTGGGTTCAACTTCGGTTGAGTGCGAGATAAGTTGTTCCGTAGCCGCTTGACGCTCTTTCCATTACGTCGGAAGACAAAATCTGCAATCGCATCAAAGAGTTTGTAAGCACTCTTTTCTGGAAGTGATCTCACTACCCACCAACCCGTGAAATAGGTGGCAGCAGTCATTCGGCCCATCATCTTGATGCAAGCCCTCGTCGTACAACAACCATGCGTTGAATAACGGTAATTACTCCCAGGATTGCAAGGAGCCAGAGGCCGATAGCAAGTATGTAAGGAACTCCAAGTCCATGGAATCCAACTGCAGTAAGAATGATGATCAGCCTCTCGGTTCGCTCTGCAATTCCGACTGAGCATTCAATTCCAAAACTTTCAGCCTTTGCGCGTATATACGGTGTGAGAAACCCAGTTACGAGCGTGGCTAATCCAAGAAATGAGAGGGGGTCATCTGCAGTAATAAGAGGAACGATGACTGCGATTGTGATTGCTGAATCCGTCACTCGATCGATTGTGGAATCTAAGAAACCGCCCCAAAGGCTGGCTCCTTTCTGCGAAATTCGCGCCATCGCTCCATCAAAGAGATCACTGAGGGCGAAGATGACGATGAAGATTGTTCCCCAGAAAAACTCTTCTCTTGGGTAGAACCAGGAGGCAGAGGCAATAACTCCGATAGCTCCAAGAAGAGTGATGGCATTTGGCGTCACGCCTATAGATACAGCAGCACGAGCCACCGGATTGATTAATCGAGTGACTGCTGGTTTCAGTGAGCTACTAATCATCGGCACCATCGTAGGCTTACCCGCGTGCCAAGCCCCAATTCTGAGCCTGTGAATTCCCCGTCAAAGCGGATACATGTTTACGGGCATGTCAGCGCATCCCCTGCGGCTATCGCCTCGGCCTTTCAGGGAAGAGTTTCAACCAGCGCCGAGGCGGATTCAGATCTTGCAATCTTTGCCATCAACCCAAGTGCAGGAATTGATGCGCAGACAATTTCGCTCTGGCAGGCGCTAGATGATTTCCAGATTCCCCGCTTAGTCCTGGTGAACGGACTTGAAGGTCAAGAGTTGGACTTTGATGATGCTGCAATGTTGGCCAGCCGGGTCTTTGATCAAGTAATTACCCCTTACTTAGTTCTACATGGTGACGACGGTGAGCCAACGGCGCTCATTCGTTTGCAAGATTTAGAAATCACTGACTACTCAACTAATCCGCCAACCACAAGACATTGCGATCCTGAGCACGAAGAACTTGTTCGTGAATTTCGCGATGAATACTTTGAGCAGACTTCAGAGATGGATGAAGGTGCATTTGCTGCTGGAATCATCTTTCCTGCCATTCCCATCAATCTCAACAAGGGAATCGGTGTAGATGTTGTGCAGCGCTATATAGACCTGCTACCAAGCGGAAGCTAATTCATCCCGCGTCATAGTTAGAAGTTGCGGCATTACCTTTGTCTTCCCAATAATCGGCATAAAGTTTGCGTCCCCTGACCAGCGAGGGACGATATGTTGGTGAATATGCTCTGCAACTCCAGCACCTGAAATTGCTCCCTGATTCATACCTAGATTGAACCCATCCGCCTTGGAAATTTTTCGGATAACACGCATCGCATGCGATGTCATATCCGTAATCTCGTGGCGTTCATCATTAGTCAAGTCGGTGAGATCTGCAACATGGCGAAAGGCGCAGATAAGTAAATGTCCAGGGTTGTATGGGTAGAGATTCATCACTGCGTATGCGTGAGCTCCACGAGCAACGATGAGCCCTTCTTCATCACTCAGCGTTGGTATGCGACAGAACGGACAAGCGACATCGTTGCCTTCGAGCGGACGATTCTCTCCACGTAAATAATCTAAGCGGTGAGGCGCCCAAAGTCGTTGCCAACCATCGGGCATGCCCACCCCAGAAATCTCACTCATCTTTAGACCTGCTCGCGCGCAGCGATTGTTGCTTTGATTTCAGCGATAGCTTGCGCCACCGGAATGCCATTCTTCTGTTCGCCATTGCGATACCTAAATGAGACCGCACCAGCCTTCATATCTTCTTCTCCAGCAATGACCATGTAAGGAATCTTTTGCATCTGCGCATTGCGCACCTTCTTCTGCATGCGGTCATCCGAACTGTCGATTTCGGCGCGAATACCGGAGGCCTTCATCTCCTTGATAACGCCAGAGAGATAATCAGCAAAGGTGTCAGCGACAGGGATTCCAACTACTTGCACTGGAGCAAGCCATGGTGGGAACGCTCCTGAATAGTGTTCGGTGAGAACCCCGAAGAATCGCTCGATGGATCCAAAGAGTGCGCGATGAATCATGACAGGTCTCTGGCGACTTCCATCGGCTGCGGCAAACTCAAGTTCGAATCGTTGTGGCAATTGGAAATCAACCTGGATCGTAGACATCTGCCACGTACGACCGATTGCATCCTTTGCCTGAACCGAAATCTTTGGGCCATAGAAGGCTGCGCCACCTTCATCAAGTACTAGCTCTAACTTTTGGGCAACCGCAGCTTTGCGTAGCGCTTCAGTTGCTTCTTCCCAATCATGGTCTTCGCCGACTGATTTCTCTGGATTGCGAGTAGAAAGCTCGAGGTAGAAATCCTGTAGTCCATAATCACGTAAGAGATTCAAGACGAAGGTAAGAAGTGAATCCAATTCACCCGGCATCTGCTCTTTGGTGCAGTAAATGTGCGCATCATCTTGAGTGAAACCGCGCGCGCGAGTAATTCCGTGCAAAACGCCAGACTTCTCGTAGCGGTAGACAGTTCCGAACTCAAAGAGGCGAAGAGGGAGTTCTCGATAGGAACGCTGCCTGGACTGGAAAATAAGGTTGTGGAAGGGACAGTTCATAGGCTTCATGTAGTACTGCTGGCCAGCGCGCTTTATTGTGCCGTCAGCGTGCAGCTCTTCATCCATGATCATCGGCGGATACATGCCCTCTGAATACCAGTCGAGGTGGCCCGACTTCTGAAAGAGCGCTGCCTTTGTTAGGTGAGGTGAATAAACAAATTCGTAGCTTTCTTCTTCGTGGCGCTTACGAGAATAATCTTCCATCGCACGACGAACGATTCCGCCTTTTGGATGAAATACTGCAAGGCCAGAACCAATTTCTTCCGGGAAGGAGAAGAGATCTAACTCTTGTCCAAGACGTCGATGGTCGCGTTTCTCTGCCTCTGCAAGCAGCTCGAGATATTCGTTGAGCTCATCCTGTGATGGCCACGCTGTTCCATAGATACGTTGCAGCATTGGATTTTTTTCAGAGCCACGCCAATAAGCGCCTGCGCTACGCATCAACTTAAATGCAGGAATGTGTTTCGTGGAAGGTAGATGTGGGCCTCTACAGAGATCTGACCAAACTGGTTGTCCATCTCGGCCCAAGTTGTCATAAATCGTTAATTCAGCCCCACCTACTTCGACGTTAGTTTCGTCGTTGCCACCACTCTTGATACCAATAAGTTCACACTTATACGGCTCGTGGGCAAGTTCCTTAAGAGCATCTGCTTCGTTAGTAACGCGACGCTTAAATCGCTGACCCTCTTTCACAATTTTGCGCATCGCACTTTCGATTTTTTCGAGATCTTCAGGAGTAAATGGTTGCTGCGGGTCAAAGTCGTAATAGAAACCATCTGTAATTGGAGGACCAATACCTAATCGAGTCTGTGAAAAGGTTTGCTGCACTGCTTGAGCCATCACGTGTGCTGTCGAATGCCGTAAGACTGCCAAGCCTTCAGGGGAAGAGATAGAAACTCCCTCGATGACATCCCCATCGCTGAGATCCGTCCAGAGATCCTTCAACTGCCCATTGATCTTGCAGACAACAATTTCTTTAGCGTCAGCAAAGATATGGGTCGGCCTTTGATCTGCCTCGACCGAGCGGGCAGCGCCATCTACAGTTATGGAGATCAAGGACATGCGCTCAGCCTACCGAATGTGGTTGCGTGTGGCTTCGAATTCGCGCTTCCATGTCTTGAGATGCATCCCCTATCTTCAATTTCATCTCACCAATATGCGAGATCGGCGCTGCGATACGCAGGCTGGCAAGCGAGAGTCCTGATTGAACATCTGGAATCTCAGAGATATGAATCGGGCGCACCTTTACATCACATGTTTCAATGGCGATTGCACGGATAACTCCTGGCAGAACTCCCGCACTGATTGGCGGAGTAACCCATTCACCTTGAATCAAGAAGAGCAGATTTGCGACCGCTGATTCGGTCACTTCATTCTTTCCGTTAAAGAGAATGCAGTCATCAAAGCCTTCATCCTGCGCAGCTTTTAGGATTTCAAAGCGGTGGTCATATGGAAACTGCTTATGTTGTTCTCCAGGCACGGTCTGTGAGAAAAAGGTTAAACGCAGTGGATCTGTCTTTTCAGTGTACGCATCATGGGATAAGTGGTAACCATCTGCATAAATACAGATGCGTAGCTTTCCCACTTTAAAGGATCTCTGACTCAGAAGTTTCACCAATTGGATTCGCAACTCTTCCTCTGGTGGCATCTTGATTCCCATAGAACGTGCAGAATCAAGGGCACGTCTCATATGTCTTGCTAAGGCAACCGGCTCACCATTGATGGTTTTTATCGTTTCGAAGATTCCAGATGTTCTCGGAAACCCATGAGCATCAAGTTCAAGAGTCACCGAGAGCTCCTCCTGCAATAGATATGAGTTTTCGAGCCTTCAATTGCGTCTCTTCCCATTCAAGTTCCGGGTCGCTCCCCCATGTAATGCCCGCACCGGTTCCAAACCGCAACGTGTCATCACCAGTCTTCCAGAAGGTTCTGATTGCGACGGAGAGCAAAGCATCAGAACCATTAATCCAACCTAGTGCTCCACAGTAAGGACCTCTTGCGCCTTCAACCTCTCTAATTATGGTGAGAGCAGCGCTCTTCGGTGCGCCGCTCACAGAACCAGGTGGTGTTGTGGCGCTCAGTACCTGCGCCCATGTTGTGTTCTCGTTCAACTCACCTGCAATATCCGAAACAAGATGAACCAAACCAGGATGCTTTTCGTGGCGAAATAGCTCAGATACATCCACCGTTCCAGGCTTGCAGATTCTCCCCAAGTCATTGCGCATCAAATCAACAATCATCAGATTCTCGGCTTTATCTTTTTCACCAAAGGAAGTCTCATTCTCACGAATCGTGCCCTTAATGGGCGAAGTCTTTATGACGCTGCCCGAACGCGAAAGAAAGAGCTCCGGAGAAGCTGAAGCGATTTCGATACCTGGGATGTTCAGATAACTGGCATAAGGCGCAGGGTTTTCTAGCAACAGACTTGAGAAGAGGCCCTCTAATGTTAGTGAACCTTCTTCAACTTTATTACTCAATTCGCGACAAGCATTGACCTGATAAACCCCACCGTCTGAAATTGCCTCACGAATGCGAGAGACATAATCCACGTAACTGTTCCGATTTAGCGATGAACGCCATGGAGTCGCAATCGGTTGCCATTGATTATGCGGGAACTCTTTCTTTTCCACTTTGCCAAATCGAGCAAAGGTACACGCGCCCTCAAAGGAAATTAACGAAGCCCAAAAACCGCCCTGATCTACTTTCCTTGCATCATCCGTTATCTCTTCTAACTGGGTGGCCAAGATGCCG
>CAZHPQ010000056.1:0-5772 GCA_964533845.1 uncultured Candidatus Planktophila sp. | reverse complement strand
CGGCGCGCACTTCATCAGAAAATATTCGGCAACTGTGGATACGCTAGCCCGTATGGCAGCGCGCGATGGTGATGGGTGGATTGAATGCACCTGCGGCTCTAAACATTGGGGCAAATTTGGCGCAGCCGGACTTTTAATTGTTCGCGATGGTGCAATCTTGTTACAACACCGCGCACCTTGGGTTCATAACGGAGATACTTGGGGCATTCCTGGTGGCGCCCGCGATTCTCATGAAAGCGTCATCGAAGGCGCAATCCGTGAAGCGGTTGAGGAAACTGGAATTAATCCTGCAGATTTAGAGCCACTACACACATTTACCGATGATCACGATGGTTGGAGTTATTCAACTGTGATAGCTCAAGCAAATGAGAAACTTGAGGGCCATGAACTCAATGATGAATCCCATGAAGTCCGCTGGGTGAAATTTGATGACGTAACTCGGCTGCCGCTGCACCCAAGTTTTGCAAAGACCTGGCCGCTAGTTTTGATTGAAATCAATAATCTGATCGCACCACGTTAACGCCTGCCTATCGATGTGGGCGATCACGATGATGGTTTTTCCTGCTCGTTGTAGCGCCTGAAACTCCTCAATGATGCGAGCCTTACTCTGACTATCTTGGGCCGAGAGCGGTTCATCGAAGATATAGATAGGTGTATCCCGAATCAACGCCCGCGCCAGCTCTACACGTTGAGCCTGTCCCCCAGAAAGAGTTGTCACAGATTGATCGGCATACTCAGTAATGTGCAATCGCTTCATGACTCCATCAATTCGCGCCAAATCCTCTTCTCTCTGCCCCATCGAAATCACTTCGCGCGCTGTGAATGAGAGCCAGTAATTTCGGTTCTGCTCTACAACTGACCTGAGCTCTGCCTGCTCTTCCAGGGTTATCGTCTGCAGTTCTCGGCCACCAATGGTGATTTCACCTGATTGATATTTGAGATCACCTGAAATTGCCTGTGCCAAGGTGCTTTTCCCGCAACCATTTGGGCCGGTAATTGCAGTAATTGAACCTGGTGCAATCGTGGCGCTGAAGTTATCAACGATTGTTCGCTTACCGCGCGCCACAGATAAATTCTTAATCTCAATCATCGCCACACATCCTTACCGCGCTTAAGAGTGGCAATCAGAATCGGTGCGCCGATCAGAGATGTCAGCAAGCCAATCGGAAGTTCATACGGTGGCACCACGCTACGGGATGCAATATCTGCAACCAGCAGAATCAACGCGCCAATCAAAGCCGAATTAACCACGACTAGAGAGTTCTTAGGCCCTGTTAGGTAACGCGCAATATGGGGCGCAGCTAACGCTAAGAATGAGATGGTTCCAACCAAACTGACCGATGTTGCAACCAGAATTGAGAGGACGATAAATGATTGAAATCTAATTCCGTGTGGGCGCTGTCCAATATGACGAACTGCTGAATCTCCTAGCGATAAGAGATCTAAGCGCGGAGCAAGCTTCCAGGCAGCAAAAGCGCCACCCACAAGTACCGGCGCAAGAATGAGTAAATCTGAAGGCGTGACGAGTGCAAAGGAACCCAGCGTCCAGAAAGAGATTGAACGCGCATCAGGTCGATTGACAGCTGTCAGTGTCAAGCCAACAAGTGCCGACACAATCGCTGAAACACCGATGCCGACAGTGATCAGTGAAAGCGCTGAATGTGCCAGCGAAAAGACCAGCGTTGTGACAAGAAGTGCGCCGCATGCTGCAAAGAGCACTGCGCCAACTGAACCAATCTCAACAAGATTACTTAAGATGCCAAGCAAAACACCGAGCGCAGCCCCTGCTGATGTTCCCAAGATGGTGGGCTCAGCCAGCGGATTATTGGTCGATCCTTGTGCCAGAGTTCCTGCAATTCCAAGAGATGCTCCGACCAAGATGGCAGCTGCGATGCGGGTTCCACGTAACTCCCAGACGATCTGATGAGAAATAGAAGTTGTATCTGTAAATGGGTTAAAGATAATCTGCCAAACATTGGCGACATCACTTGTGCCAAAAGCTAAACCTGCAAAGGATGCAATCAAGAGCAACGTGAGGGCAACGAAGGACTTTCTCATCTACCTGATACCTGTCCGATGGCGCCTGACAATTGACGCAGTAAATCTGGCGTACGTGGCCCAAAAGAGAGCAGCAACGAATCATCTACGGCAATCACTGCGCGGTTTTTGCCGGCAGGTGTCTGAGAAATACCAGGAAGAGAGACAAGGCCATCTATGCCTCCAACAGATTCCAAGCCTTTACTCATCACGAGGATAATTTCAGGGTCAGCAGCAATCAGCGCTTCACTCGTAATAGGAGAGAAAGGTTGTTTGAACTTCTGCGCGCCCACATCGATGGCACCCAAGTGCTTTAACAAACTATCGGCGCCCGATCCCTGCCCACCAAGAAGATAGATAGCGCTGCCACCACGAAGATAGAGAAAGGCGATGCGAACACCTGGATGGTCTTTGCCGCTTTCTTGCAGCGCAGAATTTAACTTCTGCACTAATTGCTTGGCAGCAGCCGGCGTACCAATGACTTCTCCGACTGCCACAATCTTGGTTGCGATGTCAGTTAACGTCCAAGCCTCATCAATCATCGCTACCTTGATTCCTGCGCGCTTGATGACATCGATAGCTGTGGCAGGACCCGTGGTGTTATCGATGAGCACCACATCAGGGTTTAGTTCAAGAATCTTCTCTGGAACTACTTGGTGGCCAGCGGTTGCAATCGGCACGCCTTCGAGCTCTTTCGATGTACTTGCAATATCTCGACCAACCAAAATATTGATATATCCAAGAGATGCGATAATTTCAGCGCTTCCATTTGCCAAGGCAATAACTCGTTGTGGTGAAGTTATCTGCTGCGTTTCTAAAGAAATTGATTGCGCTTCAGTGATAGTCGCCACAGATTTGCCGGTGTCACCACACCCAGTAAGAGCAATAAGTGGCGCAACTATCAGCGCAGTCGCCTTCACCGAAAATCGCATGAGCAGATTCTGTCAGGACTTTACTGAACACGTGCCCTGATGTTGTCGGATAAGTCCAAGGGCTACAAACGCTACCTTTTTCGCGTGTGGAGATTCCTGCTAGCACTAGTTCTTGCCCTTGGTGTGACCCCTGCGCATGCAGTTGTTACCAAAGAAGGCGCACAAGGTCAGACGCTCACAGTTTCACAGAGTTCGGTTTCAGGAAGAAAGACTGTGACTGTTTCTGGAAGAGGATTCGATGAAACAGTTGGTATTTATCTAGCTTTCTGTAAATTGCCAAAGAGTGGAGTAGCTCCAACACCGTGTGGTGGTGGAAAAAATCTTGCCGGTATCGGTGATGCTTCGTTCTGGATCTCTTCCAACCCGCCTCCATATGGCGCCAACTTGGCGATTCCATTTCAACCTGGAGGGCGCTTTTCTGAAGAAGTCACCATCTCAGAGAGAATCGGCAAGGTTGATTGTCGAAAAACTAGATGCGCAATCACAGTCAGAGCAGATCACTTGCGCGAAGGTGATCGCACCCACGACATCTTTATCCCCATCAAATTTACAAATAAGAAGAAATAGAAAAGGAAGCCATGAAGCCACTTTCAGTTAAAAGTTCAGTCATCGCATTAGTAATTGCCTTTGCATCGCTAGTTCCATTTACACAGAGTGCAAGCGCGGCCACCTTTAAATTTCAGAGCGCACCACTGACAAATCTTGATCCAGCTGGAGCCACAATCAATGGTGGCTTCACCGCTTTTCCTACCAAGGCGGGTATGTATATCCAGCAGTGCACTGAACCGGTCGGAACAGCTCGACCTGCAACATGTAGCGACACTATTCAGCTTTGGGTGACCGCTGCTGGCGGTCCAGGTACGACAAGCCCTACCGGTCCTATAGCAATCAAGGTTGCATCTACCATCATCGGCAAAGGCACCACTGTTGATTGCACCAAAGTTACTTGCGGACTCTTCTTCCGCCTTGATCACACAGCTCCGATGGATACCTCTGAAGATACCTTTATGCCGATCTCATTTAGAGCAGGGGCTGCCGCAGTTGTTCTTCCTGCTGATGAAGTAGTCGTAACAATGAATGGCAAAGTCTTAACACGTAATGTGCCGCTCAACTTGGCATATCGAGCACCTGCAAAAATCACAGCAACTGCTAAATCAGGGCTGCCTGTAACGCTGACATCACTTACTCCAGATTGCAGCTATGCCAACGGCGTATTCACAGCCCTTAAGGGCGCGGGACAGTGCGCACTTGGACATTCGACTGCAGGAAATGCACAGGTAGCGGCATCAGTTGCGAACTATCCATTTATCTTGACCCCAGGTGTTCAGACAGTTGAGCGCATGACTAAGGTCATCAAGGCTGGGAAGATTAAGGCGATGCCCGCTGAGACTAACTTCGGTCAGCCAATCAAGTACACATCTGCAAGCAAGAACTGTGTTGTTGAAGTCAATATGCTCTCAGCCAAGAAATCTGGCACTTGCACAATTAAAGCAACTGCTGCCGGCAAAGATGGAATGTGGGCAGCCCTCGAACAGCAGTTTGCAGTAAGAGTTACTAGATAAGGGCTTTGATACCGGCGATGCAGAATGCTGTGGTCTTAGCGATCTCAAGCGCTGCATCGCCGCCATTTTCAATTCTCTTGGTGGCAACATCGGTTGATGCTTGCAGTAATGAAAGAGCTTGAGTGCAATCTAAAACTCCGAGTTCTTGCAGGCTCTTCATCAAAGGCGCCAACATCGCTCGGTGAGCAGCCCCGATATGTTGCGACATCTCGCGCGGTAGTTCTGCGGCATTAAGTGATTTAGCAAGTAAGTGGTTGCCATCGGCGATATAGGTAAGGGATGCTGCAATCCATTTTTCGATGGCATCTTCTGGGTTCTTTGCGCTCACAACGGCTTGAGTCAGTAGCTCAGTGAAGGTTCGCATCTCATCAACGAGCAGATCTGCAACTAGCTCTGCGCTGCTGCCAAAGTATTCATAAATAGATGTGCGTGAAAGTCCTGCGCGCTCAGCAACTGCTGCAACGGTAATCGCCTGGCTGCCAGATTCGAGGGCGATGGCAGCGGCAGCTTCTATGAGCTGGTTGCGTCTCCAGTCCCGATGTTCAGCAAGAGTTGCTGTATGAATTCTTGGCACATTCTTATTCTGCCACCGACTGTGAAAGTCGGCGCAGTGAATCTCGAACAATGGCCCCATCGCTAGTGCGCCATAAGGGTGGCATCGAGTTAAGTAGGACACTTCCGTACCTCTTTGTGACGATTCGGGAATCTAAAATGGCAACAACCCCGCGATCGTCGATACTTCTAATTAAGCGACCTGTGCCCTGTGCCAGCAAAAGCGCCGCTCGCGGAACTGAGACCTGCATAAAGCCACTGCCACCTGATGCATCAGCAAGCGATGAACGAGCCGACATCACAGGTTCATCAGGACGTGGAAATGGAATGCGATCGATGGCGACCAAGATGCAGGAATTACCGGGCACATCAACGCCCTGCCAAAGCGACATGGTGCCAAGCAGAATCGAAGTTTCATCTTTAGCAAAACGTTCAACGAGTGGACCAACTGCATCTCCTCGCTTTTGCGTAATGATGCTGATGGGCAGATCAACGAGAACTTTACGAAGATGGGCATCTGCTGCTTCAACTCCGCGCCACGAACTAAAAAGCGCCAAGGTGCGACCACCAGCGGCATCAATGAGTTCGCCGAGTTCATCGAGAACTTCTTGGCTTGGGCCATCACGCCCTGGTTCAGGCAGATGCTTAGGCATATAGAGAACACCTTGGTTAGCAAAATCAAAGGGAGA
>CAZHPQ010000055.1:2556-5822 GCA_964533845.1 uncultured Candidatus Planktophila sp. | reverse complement strand
GATTGATGGCGAAGTCGGAAATAAGAAGGCTTACGATCCACGTGCATGGGGCAAGGCAGCAGAAGCTGGAATGGCTGCTCGTGTTGCACATGCATGCGAAGACCTTCGCTCAACTGGTACATCAGCGCTTAAGTAATTTAACAACAACGAGTCGGAGAGGCTTTATCCATGCCTGCATTAGTACTGCTGGGAGCTCAGTGGGGCGATGAGGGCAAGGGTAAAGCTACCGATTTGCTGGGCGATCGCGTTGATTACGTAGTTCGCTATCAAGGTGGAAACAACGCCGGACATACAGTTGTTATCGGAGATCAAAAGTACGCACTTCACTTACTGCCATCTGGAATTCTCTCTCCCAACGTTGTTCCGGTAATCGCTAATGGCGTTGTTATTGATCCAGGCGTACTGCTTGAAGAAATCAAAGGCTTAACGGAGCGCGGTATCGATTGCAGTAAATTGGTTATCTCAACAAATGCGCATCTGATTACTCCGTATCACCGCACTATCGATAAGGTTTCAGAGCGATTCTTAGGAAAATCAAAGATCGGCACAACAGGTCGCGGTATCGGACCTGCCTATGCTGACAAAATCAACCGCATCGGTATCCGCGTGCAGGATCTCTTTGATCCATCTATCTTGCGCCAGAAGATTGAAGGCGCACTTCGCGATAAGAACCAAGTACTTATCAAGGTCTTTAACCGCAAGAACATTGAGGTAGAAGAAGTTCTCGAAGAGTACCTTCGCTACGCTGAAATCTTGCGCCCATATGTAGCAGATACCGTGCTTCTGCTCGATAACGCACTGAAGGCTGGAAAGCGCGTACTTCTTGAGGGTTCACAAGGAACTCTGCTCGATGTCGATCACGGTACATACCCATTCGTTACATCATCTAATCCAACAGCAGGTGGTGCTTGCACCGGTTCTGGAATTGGGCCAACAAAGATTGATCGCGTTATTGGAATCGTGAAGGCCTACACAACTCGCGTTGGTTCTGGTCCATTCCCAACAGAACTCTTCGATGAAGATGGTGAAAAGCTACGTTCCATTGGTGGCGAAGTCGGTGTTACTACAGGCCGTGCACGTCGCTGTGGTTGGTATGACGCACCGATTGCTCGTTATGCAGTTCGCGTCAACGGTCTTACAGATTTCTTCTTGACCAAGCTAGATGTTCTTACCGGATGGGAACAAATTCCAGTCTGCGTGGCCTATGAAATCGATGGCAAGCGCGTCGAAGAACTTCCTGCTTCACAATCTGATTTCCATCACGCCAAGCCAATCTATGAATATCTACCAGGCTGGAAAGAAGATATTACGCAGGCAAAGAAGATCTCTGATCTTCCAAAGAATGCACAGGAATACATCAACTTCCTAGAAAAGATTTCTGGTGCGCCGATGAGCGCAATCGGAGTCGGGCCCGGGCGCGACCAAACAATTGTCGTAAAGGATTTCATCTAAGCCATGAAAATCCTCCTAGTTGGAAGCGGCGGTCGTGAACACGCACTCGCACTAGGACTCAAGGCAGATAAAAGTTGTACCGAACTCCATGTTGCACCTGGTAATCCAGGAATTGCAGCGCTTGCTCAGATTCATCCTCTCGTCATCACTGATAACGATGCTATCTGTGCGCTGGCACAACAACTGGGCGTAGATCTCGTAATTATCGGACCAGAAGTTCCGCTTGTAAATGGCGCAGCTGATGTCTTGCGCGCCGCGGGCTTTGCAGTCTTCGGTCCATCAAAGGCGGCTGCGCAGTTAGAAGGTTCAAAAGATTTTGCAAAAGGTGTCATGCGCGATGCTGGCGTTCCAACTGCGCGCAGCTTTACCTGCACAGAAAAGAGCGAGATTGAACAAGCGCTCGATACCTTTGGTGCACCCTATGTTGTCAAAGATGATGGTTTGGCAGCTGGTAAAGGCGTTGTCGTTACCAACGATCGCCAAGTAGCTCTTGACCATGCGCTCTCATGTTCGCGCGTTGTCATCGAGGAATATTTGAGTGGCCCTGAAATTTCTCTCTTTGGTATTTCAGATGGTCGCAACATTTTGCCGATGCAACCAGCGCAAGATTTCAAGCGCGCCTTTGATGGCGATGAAGGACCAAACACTGGCGGTATGGGTGCGTATTCACCGCTGCCGTGGGCACCAGATGACATTGTTGAAGAAACTTATACCGAAGTTCTTGCTCCCATCATCGCCGAAATGGCTGCGCGCGGAACTCCCTTCGTTGGTCTGCTCTATGCAGGGCTTGCGCTGACAGATGATGGAATTCGCGTCATTGAATTTAATGCCCGCTTTGGAGATCCTGAAACTCAAGTATTGATTCCGCGGCTAGTCACACCACTTGCTTCCATTCTCTATAAGGCCGCGACAGATTCACTCGATGATGAATTCTTACAATGGCGCGATGACAGTGCAGTAACAGTTGTCTTAGCAGCGCAGGGATATCCAGAATCTCCTCAGACAGGTGGAGCAGTTTCGGGAATTCCTGAAATTTCAGGGGCTCAGGTTTTCCATGCAGGAACATCAGAAGTGCAAGGTGCTCTGCTCTCAAGTGGGGGTCGAGTCCTGACAGTGACAGGAATAGGTTCTGACCTAACTGAAGCGCGCAATGTGGCTTATCGGGCAATCTCTCAGATTGAACTGGCTGGCTCTTTCTATCGATCAGATATCGCATTTAATGCGTCTATCGCAGAGAAGGGCAATTAAATGGGAGAGAATGCACCAGTGAGCGTATTAGCTGATCGTTATGCATCCACTGCGATGCGCCAAGTTTTTGCGCCAGAAGAAAAAATTATCGCTGAAAGAAAGTTATGGCTCGCTGTTGCGCGCGCACAGGCAAAGCTGGGGCATGCCATCTCAGATGCAGTAATCGCAGATTACGAGAAGGTTGTTACCAAGGTAGACCTTGCCTCAATTGATGCCCGCGAAAAAGTAACTCGCCATGATGTTAAGGCGCGTATCGAAGAATTTAACGCACTCGCTGGCCATGAAGCTATCCATGCTGGAATGACAAGCCGTGACCTCACTGAAAATATTGAAGCGCTACAAATTCGTGATGGGCTAGCAATCGTTCACGACAAGACTGTTGCACTCCTTGCCGCTCTTGCTACAAAGGCTGCTGAATACTCTGATCTTGCAATCGCTGGACGTTCACATAATGTGCCGGCACAGATAACAACTCTTGGAAAACGTTTTGCCTCTGCTGCCGAAGAGCTGCTCTATGGATATGAACGGCTGACTTCGCTACAGAGCCGTTATCCAATGCGCGGCAT
>CAZHPQ010000055.1:0-2456 GCA_964533845.1 uncultured Candidatus Planktophila sp. | reverse complement strand
CGTCGCGTTGCTCTTCCTGATGCTTTCTACGCAATCGATGGCTTGCTCGAAACAATGCTGACTGTGCTCAATGAATTCGGCGCATTCCCTGCTGTGATTTCAGCAGAGCTCGAGCGATATCTGCCATTTCTTGCAACTACCAAGATCTTGATGGCATCAGTTAAAGCTGGAGTCGGTCGCGAAGTTGCACATGAAGTTATCAAAGAGCACGCGGTTGCTGCAGCCTTAGGTATGCGCGAAGGTAAGCCAAATAACTTCCTAGCCGCCCTCGATGCAGATGATCGCATTCCCTTTAAGCGCGCAGAGTTAGATGCCCTAATCGGTAACCCCATTGAATTTACTGGCGATGCTCGCCAACAAGTAGCTCGAGTTGTAACTCGCATCGACGCGATTACTTCCGCGCATCCTGCCGCAGCGCAGTACAAACCTCATCTAATTCGGTGAGTGGCTTCGGCGCAGCTGGCGCACCGCCAGCACCAACTATTAGCGGTTGGCAACACCTGCGCACTGGCAAAGTTCGCGACTTATATAGAAATGACGCTGGCGAAATTCTCTTAGTTGCATCTGATCGCATCTCTGCCTTTGATTGGGTCTTACCAACGACAATTCCAAACAAGGGCGCAATCTTGACCCAGCTCTCGCTCTTCTGGTTTGAACTCTTGGCAGATATCGTCCCCAACCATATTGTTTCCGATGATGTTCCTGATGTTGTCGCAGATCGCGCAGTGATTGCGCAACCTCTTCAAATGTTTGCCATTGAATGTGTTGCTCGTGGCTATCTCACAGGTAGCGGCCTTGTTGAATATAAAGAGAGCCAATCAGTCTGCGCTAATCCACTCCCAGCAGGGTTATTAGACGGTTCTAAGCTGCCAGCGAGCATCTTTACGCCAGCTACAAAGGCAGAGATTGGCGATCACGACGTTAATATAGATTTTGAGAGCGCTGCCAAGATTGTCGGCGCAGATTATGCAGCCGAACTCCGTGAACTGACTTTAAAGCTATATGACACAGCCGGCGGATTTGCCGCAGAGCGCGGAATCATTTTGGCAGATACCAAATTTGAATTTGGTTTAAATACTTCGGGCGAAATAACTTTAGGTGATGAGGCTCTGACTCCTGATTCATCACGTTTCTGGGAGTCAGATGGCTGGGAACCAGGTAAGTCACAGCCTTCATTTGATAAACAATTTGTTCGTGATTGGCTCACCTCAAGTGGATGGGATAAGAAATCCACACCTCCAGAATTGCCTGCAGAGATCGTTGAGAAAACTGCGGCGCGATATGAAGCAGCGTTTGAACGTATAACTGGCAGCAAGTTCTAAGACAAAAATAAGGGGATAAAAATGGCAAAGATTGTGGTCGATGTGATGTTAAAGCCTGAAATTCTCGACCCACAAGGTAAAGCTGTTGCTGCGGCGCTACCGCGACTTGGATTTGCCTTCGCTAAAGATGTGCGCCAAGGAAAGCGCTTTGAAATTGAAGTCGATGGCGAACCCACTGCTGCGCAGATAGCTGATGTCGAAAAGGCTGCCGAAGTACTACTTTCCAACCCTGTCATTGAAAACTTCACAGTGCGAGTGGAGAAGTAATAGATATGAAAATCGGCGTAGTTACCTTTCCGGGCACTCTCGATGATCGAGATGCAGCCCGCGCAGTTCGCCACGCAGGCGGTGAAGCGGTTGCGCTCTGGCATAACGATGCCGATTTACATGGCGTAGATGCAGTAATTCTTCCTGGTGGTTTTTCATATGGTGATTACCTTCGCTGTGGTGCAATCTCACGCTTCTCACCAGTGATGGAGCCCATCATTAAGGCAGCCCTTGGTGGCATGCCGCTACTAGGCATCTGTAACGGTTTTCAGGTCCTAGCTGAGGCGCATTTAATTCCAGGTGCGCTGACCCGCAATCATGAATTGCACTTCTTATGCCGCGATCAGAAGCTGACCATTGAAAATACAAACACTGCCTGGACATCTTCATACAAGCAAGGCGAAGAGATTGTTATTCCACTGAAGAACGGTGAAGGCGCATATATGTGCGACGATGAAACTCTGGCGATGCTTGAAGGCGAAGGTCGCATCATCGCTCGCTATGTCGGTGAAAACCCAAATGGCTCACGTAATCTGATTGCAGGCGTTACAAACGAACGCGGAAATATTGTCGGACTTATGCCACATCCAGAACATGCGATTGATTCTTTAACTGGACCATCTGCCGATGGCTTAGGTTTCTTTACTTCAGTGCTGAAAGCGTTGGTGAAGTAATGGCGCTCGATACCGTTGCACAGGCGCAAGCAAATCCAGAGGCTAGCCAACCTTTTGCTGAACTTGGTTTAAAGCCTGATGAATATGCGCGCATTAAAGAAATTTTAGGACGTCGCCCAACTTCATCAGAACTTGCGATGTATTCAGTGATGTGGTCTGAGCACTGCTCATATAAATCTTCCAAGGTTCACCT
>CAZHPQ010000054.1:2639-5934 GCA_964533845.1 uncultured Candidatus Planktophila sp. | reverse complement strand
AATTAACCCTTAGTTGAACCGAGGGTAAGACCTGCAATAAATTGCTTGCGCAGAACAAAGAAGAGAATCACTGTTGGAAGCGCTGCGATGATTGCACCAGCTGCCAAGAGGTTAAAGTCGGTTACATACTGTCCTTGCAGACGTCGCAAAGCAGATGTGATTGGGCGCTTTGAGTCATCTGACATCAAAACTAAGGCCCAGAAGAATTCGTTATAGATCCAAGTAGTCATCAAAACGCTGAGGGCAGCAAGTGCTGGACGCAAGAGTGGAAGAATGACGTTCCAATAGTGGCGGAATACATTTGCTCCATCGATGGTGGCAGATTCGGAGATTTCTTTCGGAATCGTCTTCATATAGGAAGAGAGCACGAAGGCTGCAAAGCCCACCTGGAATGCAACGTGGACAAGGATTAGTCCAGCGTAGTTGTTATAGAACATATTGCGGTTGCCAAATAGTTCTCCGACCCAGATAAACATCCAGAAGACTGGGATATATGTAAGAACGATTGGCAACATGTTTCCAGCTGTGAAAAGCAACAAGATGGTGAGGTTAAATCTAAATTTATAACGAGTAACAACGAATGCAATCAAAGAACCGAAGAAGAGTGTCAAGATTACAGATGGAATTGTGACTATTGCGGAATTGATGAGATATCCAACAATCTGCATCTCTTTCACTGCATTTACGTAGTTATCCAAATTAAGGCTTCGTGGCCAAGAGAAAATTCCATAAGAAATGATTTCGTTGTAGGGGCGAAGCGAGGTCCATACTGTCCACAGAATTGGAAAAATCCAGACAAAGGCAAAGAATCCGATAAAGATCGAGATGAATGCATCCTTGCGCTTCTGCTTATCGCGATACTTCCCGTTATTGACCATCTCAGTGCTCACTTGAGGTCCTCCTTAAAGACAATACGGAGGTAGGTGATGATCGGCACGATGCAGAGCACCAGCAGGATTACTGCGTAAGCAGCGCCCTTCATCGAGAGGCCTTGGCCAGCAAAATTCTGGAAGACCAGAAGGTTGAGCAGTGGGAAAATGGTTGGGCTGCCATAGATGATGTAAACCAAATCAAAGGCACGCAGAGACTCAATCAGGGTAATAACAACGATGATGATGTTTACAGGTTGCATCGTCGGCAAGATGATCTTGCGGAAAATTTGCCACTCAGTAGCTCCATCAATTGCCGCAGCTTCCTTGAGAGCTGGATCAACTGACTTAAGGCCAGATAAATAGAGCAGCATGATGTAACCAATATGTCGCCATGAGGCGACGCCTAAAATTACCCAAGTATTGATATCCGGGTTACCCCAGATAGATATTGCATTGCCAATATCTAGACCCATTAACCCCTGAACAAATCCACCAGGCTGGAGCATAAAGTTCCAGATAATTCCGATAACTGCGAGAGAGAGCACAACCGGAAGATAGAAAATGGATTCATAGAAGGCATGGCCTTTTATGCCTCGATCAACCTGATAGGCAAGCAAAATTCCCAGAGGTGTTGCAACCAATATGAAGAAGGCGAGCCAAACGCCATTGTTCTTGAGCGCTTCGTAGAAAAGTGGCTCATTGAAGAAAATAGTCTTGTAATTTTGAATACCCGCCCACCGAATATCAGAGAGACGGATTCCGTTCCAATAGGTGAACGAAAGAACAATAGTTACGACGGCAGGCACCCAGAGAAGAAGTATCTGAAGAAGAGTTGGGATGCCAACAAATGCCGAAAGGGTAAAACGATCTGTCTTGGAAAGAGTACGGCGACTACGGGTTTTTTTACCCGTAGTCGCCGTCTTCATACCTTTAACTTACTATGAATCTAAGTAATTGACAAAGTAAATGTCAGTTAATTAGTTCTTAGGAAGTGCATCCCATTGAGCTTGTACGCTTTCGAGGATCTTGTTGATATCAGAAGGCTTCTTAATGAAGCTCTGGATAGCTGGACCAACAACTGGACCTGCAAAGTCTCCACGAGCATCGCGATCCAAGAAGAACATAATGTTCTTAGCTGAAGCAAGAACTGCAAGCTTCTGCTTGTTGAATGAATCGTATGAAGAAGTATCAAATGATCGAGATACATAAATATTTGTATCTCCAGCCTTGACTGCTTCTCTAATTCCTTCTGGTGAGCCCCAGAATTCAGCAAGGGCCTTTCCGCCTGCAACGTTCTTACCATTTGCAGCGACTGAAATACCATCGAGTGGTGCATCAATTGTATCGATACCCCACTTTGGATTGATTTCTGGGAATGGAACAACCCATAGATCGTCGTAATCTGCCTGTGACTTCGCCTTGAAGTCATTAGCAAACCATGAACCCATCATCATCGCGCCGGTCTTCTTCTGAAGAAGAAGGTCGCGCATGCCGTCCCATGAAATATCCAAGACGTTTTCGTTCATGAATGGGATGAGCTGTGCGAAGTACTTGAAGGTTTCCTTAGTCTTTGCATCAGTCCACTTTGCACGACCGTTAAGTAGGTCGATGTGGTACTTGTAACCGTTGATACGTGCGTTAAGGATGTCGAATGTACCCATTGCTTCCCAGCCGCCCTTGGCGCCGAGTGAGTATCCAACTAGACCCTTCTTCTGTGTAAGAGTCATCAACTTAATGAAGTCATCCCAGGTGTCAATCTTTTCTGGGTTCATTCCAATTTCCTTAACCATTGACTTGCGGTAGTGCAGAGCCCATGGGTAGTAAGTAGTTGGGATGATGTATGGCTTCTTTGTAGTTGGGCTTGTTGCACCTCTAATAGCCGATGCAGGAAGTGTTCCCTTGAGGCGGTTAATTTCGCGAGTGAGATCTGCTAGGAGTCCCATTTCACCGAAGTGGTTTGAGCGGTATCCAGCCATCCAACCGAATGCATCATCTGGTGAACCCTGCATGATTTGTGCAAAGTTGTTCTGGAAGTCATCTGAGTTAACTTGCTGAGCAATAACCTTTGCGCCTGTCTTCTTTGTGAACGCATCGTTGACTGCCTTAGCAATCTTGTCGCCTGTTGCTCCACCGCCGCGAGTAGTCCAACGAACAGTGCTGCCCTTCAAACGTGTTGCAGCATCCGCTGAGCCAGCTGCAAGTGTGCTGCCGGCGACTAGGCCTAGTCCACCAACTGCAGCGCCCTTGAGCAACGAACGGCGAGAAACCGAATTCGTATCTTCTGACATTTTTTTCCTATTCTCTTAATGTGTGACTTCGAAGTCATGAGGTACCTGGAGGGGCCTGGATCCCACATGAGGGCTTAAACCTATGCTGGAAAAGTCAAAAAACCCACAGAATTTAGATAACGAAAGCATTACAAA
>CAZHPQ010000054.1:0-2539 GCA_964533845.1 uncultured Candidatus Planktophila sp. | reverse complement strand
CCTTTTCCTCAAGGATGAGCGAGACCGAGTTGATACACCAGCGCTGATCCGTTGGGACGTCAAAGCCCTCGCCCTCAAAGACATGGCCCAAGTGAGAATCGCATTTTGAGCAGCGGACCTCAGTTCTGATGCGAGGAGCCAGTGAGCGATCCTCAATCAAGGTCACTGCATCGTTTGAAGTTGGCGCATAGAAAGAGGGCCAACCACAACCTGAATGAAACTTCGTCTCAGAACGAAAGAGTTCGTTGCCACATGCTTTGCATCGATAAATGCCGACAGTTTCAGTGTCGGTGTATTCGCCCGTAAATGGTCTCTCGGTTGCACCTTCACGGAGCACTGCATAAGAAAGAGGATCTAACTTTGCGCGAAGTTCTTCCTCATTTATAGAACTCATTTAGGAATTCGCAGACCTTGCATTCCACCATCAACAGAAAGTGAAGTTCCAGTTGTAGAACCTTGCAGCGGGCTTGCCAAGAAACAGAGTGCGCGAGCAACTTCTTCTGCGCTGACAAGTCTTCCCATTGGTTGACGCGCTTCCAGTGCTTTACGTTCTGCGGCAGGATCAGCAGCTTGCGCAAGTAGACGCTGTACCCAAGGAGTATCAGCGGTTCCGGGATTTACACAGTTGACACGAATACCTTCGGCGATGTGATCGTTAGCCATCGCTAAAGTAAGTGAAAGGACTGCGCCCTTTGTTGCGCTATAAAGTGCGCGCTTTGGAATGCCAGCTGTTGCAGCTACTGAGCAAACATTTGTAATTGATGGCGACTTGCTCTTACGAAGAAGCGGCAGAGCACCACGTGCAGTGCGCGCAATTCCAACAACGTTGATATTCATGACTTTATGCCACTCGTCAGATGGGTTAGCTTCAACGTTGCCTACTGCGCTAATTGCGGCGCTATTGATAAGAATGTCTAGCGAAGAAATCTTTGCAAACGCTGCGGCCACCGATGCATCGTCTCCGACGTCACATTGCAGCCACTCGCCTACGCCGGCAAGTCCACCTTCTGCAATGTCGAGCCCGTAGACCTTTGCTCCTCCATCAGCGAGAATCTTTGCGGTAGCGAGGCCAATTCCTGAGCCTGCTCCGGTAACAGCTGCTGTAAGTCCTGCGAACTCTTTACTCATGCGTTTACCCATTCTTTTCCTGTAGGGAATGTGAAGTCTGCGATTGATTGTGCATACATCTCACCACCAGTTCCTGGCTCTGATGGTGGCATGTAATGTGCATTTTGGATATTAGTCGGTACGACGAAGTGCTCGTGCAGGTGATCCACGAACTCAACTACTCGGTCAGTATGGTGTCCTGACACAGCAACTGCATCAAACATTGCTAGATGCTGAACGAGTTCGCAGAGGCCAACGCCACCAGCATGAGGACATACCGGGACACCAAACTTCGCTGCCATCAATATGTTTGCCAGATTTTCATTAACACCAGCTACGCGCGTTGCATCAATCTGCATAAATGAGAAGGATTTCGCCTGCAACATCTGCTTAAAGATGATGCGGTTCATACCGTGCTCACCGGTTGCCACTCTTACTGGTGCAATCGCCTTTGCAATTGCTGCGTGTCCCAGAACATCATCAGGGTTAGTTGGTTCTTCAACCCAATGAAGATTGACATCGCCAATTCCCTTAATCCATTCAATCGCTTGGTTGACATCCCACACTTGGTTGGCATCAATCGAAATTTTGATATTTGGTCCAACTGCTTCTCGCGCTAAACGCAGGCGTCGCTTGTCATCTTCAAGAGAGCCACCGCACTTTAATTTGATGAGGGTGTAACCATCTGCTACTGCTTCTTTGGCAAGACGGACCATCTTCTCGTCGCTATAGCCCAACCATCCAGGAGTTGTTGTGTAAGCAGGTAAACCTTCAGCAATTAACTTTGCTTCATTCGCAGCACGTTGTGGCACAGTCTTTCGCAAAATCTCTAGCGCTTCTTCGGGAGTTAGCGCATCGGTGATGTATCTAAAGTCAACGAGATCAACAATCTCTTCTGGCGTTAAATCTGAGAGAAACTTCCAGAGCGGCTTCTTTGCGTGCTTTGTCACAAGATCCCATGCCGCGTTGATGACTGCACCTGCAGCCATTTGCGTAACGCCCTTTTCTGGTCCTAACCAACGAATCTGTGAGTCACGTACCAAGCTGCGCGCAAAGTCGCCCATACTGGTTGCTAAATCTGCGACATCACGTCCAACTGCGTATGGCGCAAGTAGAGAAATAGCATCGCACTGTAAATCGTTGCCGCGACCGCAGGTAAAGACAAAGCCATGTCCTTGTAATTGTGGGTCATCTGTTTCTAGGATTACCAACGCTGCTGAATAGTCAGGTTCTTTATTCATTGCATCAGAACCATCGAGCCCGCGCGAAGTTGGGAATCGAACATCAATTGTTTTAAATCCAGTGACCTTAGGCATGTGATTCCTTTGCTAAATAAATAAAAACTGACTCTTCGCTAGACGTGAAAAATCATATATGATGAATAAATGGCGCGACACAATGAAAAAGTAAAGTTAAAGCGTTCCGATCTTGA
>CAZHPQ010000053.1:4659-5974 GCA_964533845.1 uncultured Candidatus Planktophila sp. | reverse complement strand
CCATCATCGAGAGTTAACTTTCCGCGTGGAGTTGAAGCATGTGCCAACCAGAGTAGTCGTGAGTTTGTCTTCGAAGAATGAGCTTCGAAGAAAGTACCTAGTTCTTCACCAGCAATGACGCGATCAGATTGGGCAAGTGAGGTAAGGAGCATCGGAATTCCTGCGCTGGTTGCAATGCGGGCTGCTTCAACTTTAGTAACCATTCCCCCGCTACCTACGCCAGCAGTGCCTGCGCCACCCAGTTCGATGCCTTCGATATCTGCCATCTGAGCAACGTTACGTATTGCTTGGGCACCACTGTGTGATGGAGGCGCATCATAAAGTGCATCAATATCAGAGACGAGAATAAGAAGGTCTGCTTGAATCAAAAGAGCAACGAGAGCTGCCAGGCGATCGTTATCGCCAAAGCGGATTTCTTGGGTACCGACTGTGTCATTTTCGTTAATCACTGGAACAACGCCCAGTGAGAGCAACTTCGTGAGCGTTTGCTGCGCATTGGCATAGTGAGAACGTCTCACAACATCTTCAGTGGTGAGCAGAACTTGTGAAGAGACAACGCCATGTTTCTTGAAGCTTTCGCTGTATTGAGCGATCAAGAGTCCTTGTCCCACAGATGCAGCTGCTTGCTGTGTTGCTAAATCCTTAGGACGAACCTTTAGGCCTAGTGGAGAAAGTCCAGCGGCGATGGCGCCCGATGAGACAACAACAACGTCAGCACCTCGTTGCTTAAAGGTGTAGGCAAGATCAACAATTTTTTGAACAGCATTTGGGTCAAGTTCTGCTCCAGCAGAACCAGTTAAAGATGATGAGCCAACTTTGATGACAACGCGTTTAGCGCTGGCAATCGCTGCGCGGCTCACTTGTCATCTCCCTCGATTAATTCTGGTGTTTCAATTACTTCAGGAGTATGGGGATCGGCCACGTTGTACTCCCATTGGCGGGCAATTTCTTCATCAGAAAGAACGTCTTCTTCACGTTCTACTGCCTGCCATGCGCCTTCAAGGCGTGAATCTTCTCCGCGGCGATGTAAGAATCCAGCGAGCTGTTCGGCACCTGCTTCAATCGTTGGTTCCCATTCGAAGACAACTTCATTATCGCCAGAGCCGATGCGAACTTCAGAACCTGCAACTGCGCCCTTTTTAAAGAGTTCTTTCTCAACACCGAGTTGAGCCAAACGATCGGCCAGATAACCGATTGCTTCTGCATTCTTAAAGTTTGTTTGGCG
This sequence comes from uncultured Candidatus Planktophila sp., assembly GCA_964533845.1. Classification (GTDB taxonomy): domain Bacteria; phylum Actinomycetota; class Actinomycetes; order Nanopelagicales; family Nanopelagicaceae; genus Planktophila. Next base: position 4,749 of record CAZHPQ010000053.1, on the reverse strand, counting down.
CACCCAGCGCACAACCTTCTGACCGCGCACACTGAATGATCCGTCGCCATTTTTTTGTACAGTGAATCCTGAGTCGTCAACTGCTGTTGG
>CAZHPQ010000053.1:0-4559 GCA_964533845.1 uncultured Candidatus Planktophila sp. | reverse complement strand
CCAAGACCTTTACCTTGTGAGGCTCCTGGAATAAGCCCTGGAACATCGGCCACTGTAAAGCGAGTATCTCCGGCCTGCACAACACCTAAGTTTGGAACGAGCGTTGTAAATGGATAGTCAGCAATCTTTGGACGAGCAGCTGAAATCGCAGCAATCAATGAAGATTTACCTGCACTTGGAAAGCCAACGAGTGCGATATCTGCAACAGATTTAAGTTCAAGAGTGAGTTTGCGTTCTTCTCCAGGTTCGCCAAGGAGCGCAAAACCTGGCGCACGACGCTTAGAAGATGAGAGAGCTAAGTTGCCGAGGCCACCGTGTCCGCCTCGTGCGGCAAGAAATGTCGTACCGATTCCAACTAAGTCAGCTAACTGTGTTCCATCTTCATCGTAAACAACTGTTCCATTAGGAACGGCCAAGATGAGATCTTCACCAGATACTCCATCTTTACGATCGCCATAACCCTGATGGCCAGAGGTTGCTTTGCGATGCGGAGAGTGGTGGAAATCAAGAAGAGTTGTAACCGATGAATCGACGACGAGAATGATGTCTCCACCACGACCACCGTTGCCACCATCTGGTCCACCAAGTGGCTTAAATTTTTCGCGCTTTACAGAAACGCACCCATCTCCACCTTTACCAGCGGAGGCAAAGAGAGTGACGCGATCAACGAATGTTGTCATCTGCCTTCACTCCCCTTTCTTGGTGGTAAGTATGTGTGCAATAAAAAAGCGGACCGCGATAAATGCGGCCCGCTCCTTTAAGAGAAACCTAAATTAAACTGCAGGGACTACGTTCACTACGCGGCGACCGCGAGCGCGACCGAATTCAACTGCTCCTGCTGCGAGAGCGAAGAGAGTGTCATCCTTACCGCGTCCTACGTTCTTGCCTGGGTGGAAGTGTGTTCCACGCTGGCGAACGAGAATTTCTCCTGCATTAACTTCTTGACCACCAAAGCGCTTAATACCGAGGTACTGTGGATTGGAGTCGCGACCGTTACGTGTTGAGGAAACACCCTTCTTACTTGCCATTTACTTTGCTCCCTTAACCGGTTCGCTTACTTAGCACCGCTGATTGCGGTGATCTTTACTCGTGTGTGCTGTGCACGGAAACCTTGACGGCGGCGATGGCCTGTCTTGTTCTTGTAACGAAGGATGTCGATCTTTGGACCCTTTACTTCGTCGATAACTTCGCCAGTTACCTTGATGCTTGAAAGAACCTTTGGGTCAGTAGTGACGCTTGCGCCATCGACAACGAGGAGGGCTGGGAATGAAACTGATGCGCCAGCAGCAGCGTCGATGCGATCGACGGTGATGGTCTCGCCAACAGTTACCTTCTCCTGGCGTCCGCCAGCTTTAACGATTGCGTACATGCTCATTGCCTCAGTTCTTCGTATTAGTCATCAAGCCTGATCCACGCGTGAGGCGTGCTCGGGCAGACGCTAAGGGTACGGATTTCGTACCCCATGGGTCAAATCAGCTCATTGCTATGCGGTGATAACCCCTGAACTAGCCGCCCTGCGACGGCGCTTGCCCTTTGGGGTTGTGACCTCTGCAGATTCAGTTGGAGTCTCGTCGGTTGGCTCTTCTTCAATATCTGGGTGATGCTCGCTCTGCGCATTTACCTGTGGCATCGGAGCCTTCATCTTTACTGGATCCATATGAATATGAATTCCGCGACCATTACATGAATCACATGTTGTCGAGAAGGCTTCAATGAGTCCTTGTCCCACGCGCTTACGAGTCATCTGCACAAGGCCAAGAGATGTCACTTCTGCAACCTGGTGCTTGGTGCGATCGCGGCCTAGGCATTCAATTAAGCGACGCAGAACTGCATCACGGTTTGATTCCAAAACCATATCGATAAAGTCGATAACAACGATTCCACCTAAGTCGCGAAGACGGAGCTGACGAGCAATCTCTTCTGCAGCTTCTAGGTTGTTCTTTGTAACAGTCTCTTCGAGGTTGCCGCCCTTACCGATGAACTTTCCGGTGTTAACGTCGATAACAACCATCGCTTCGGTGCGATCGATAACGAGGGAACCACCTGAAGGCAGATACACCTTGCGATCGAATGCTTTAGCGAGCTGTTCTTCAACGCGGTAATCGGCAAAGAGATCGCCAGCGCCGGCATACTTTTCAATCTTTGGCATTAACTCAGGTGCGATTGAGCCAAGGTATGAGGTGATCTCATCCCATGCTTCGTTACCTTGAATAATGAGCTTACGGAAATCTTCATTGAAGATATCGCGAATAACGCGAACAGCGAGATCTGGCTCTGAGAGCAGAAGCGCTGGTGCATGGAAGTTAGGGTTGACCGACTTTTGATAGATGTCTTCCCATTGCGCCTTCAGGCGTTCTACATCTGCGGTGAGCTCAACTTCTGAAACTCCTTCTGCAGCTGTACGAACAATGACGCCTGCTTCTTCAGGGATAAGAGTTTTAAGGATTGCCTTAAGTCGTGTGCGCTCTGATTCAGGAAGGCGCTTTGAAATACCGCTCATTCCCCCGCCCGGAACATAGACAACATAGCGACCAGGAAGTGAAATCTGACTCGTCAGACGCGCACCCTTCTGGCCAATTGGATCTTTAGTTACCTGTACCAAAACTGGTTGGCCTGTCTTAAGAACCATCTCAATTTTGCGCGGTTCAGATTCGGAGATACCTGCGGCATCCCAATTCACTTCTCCGGCGTAAAGAACAGCGTTACGGCCCTTACCAATATCGACGAAGGCAGCTTCCATAGATGGAAGAACGTTCTGAACGCGGCCGAGATAGACGTTACCGACATATGAAACGTTGGCATTTCGGTTGACGTAGTGCTCAACCATTACATTATCTTCAATAACTGCAATCTGAATTCTGTCTCCGATTTGGCGAACAACCATCTCGCGATCAACGTTTTCACGGCGCGCTAGGAATTCTCCATCTGTAATAACAGTTCCACGGCGGCGATATGGCTCGCGGTATTCGCGTGAATCGTTACGTCCACGGTCGCGATCGCGATCACGGCGATTACGAGTGCCGCGCTCTGAACGATCACGTGCAGGACGATCTGATTTTTCACGGACTTCACGGACCTTAACAACTGTAACTACGCCATCTTCATCGATGACCTCGCCAGGTGTTACGCCATCTCCACTTGCACGACGGCGACGGCGACGTCGGTGTGTTCCACCTTCTGCGCCATCCTCTGATCCACCTTCTGGCGAATCTTCACCTTCTTGGGAATCTTCGTTAGTAGTGAGCTCATCGCCTTGTGGCTTACGGCGACCGCGTCCACCGCGACGGCGGCGACGGTTACGTCCACCACGTGAATCGGAATCATCTGAATCATCATTTGATGTTTCTTCAACAGCGACAGGTTTTTCTGCCACATCCTTCTTGGCGCTTGATTTTTTAGCGCGAGGAGGCGCAACAACATCTGCAGCCTGGAAGATTGGAACTGGAATTGCCGCAGCTTTCTTCGCAGCCGACTTAGCAGCGCGCGCGGGCGCTTCTTCGGTAACTACTGCTTCTGGGGCTGCCTCTGAGGTCGATTCTTCAACCTTGGACTTACCTTTTGATTTCTTAACCGCGCGCTTACGCGGTGATTTTGGCTCAATAGCCATGGCACCAAATCCTTTAGCGCATATCTAGGGGTAGATATGCATTCTCGTGGCCCGCTGCGAACTTTCCATGATGGAACTTTCATGACGAGCAAATCTTTTTGTGTAGTCCGCCGCAGGCGCGATAAGGATCGCTGGCCGCGCTGAACTGTTGGCTGAAGTATGGCAGATAAAAGTGCCCAAGCCCTATTTTGAGCGTGATTTAGCCGCGATGGCTGGCATGAACATTCTGTAGGAGCCCAAATCCAATGAGGTTGGCGAACATGCTCGATCCCCCATAAGAGAGGAATGGCAGTGGCACCCCTGTCATCGGCATCAACCCCAACGTCATTCCGATGTTTTCAAATATTTGGAATGCAAACCAAGCAACAACACCTGTCGACACCAGAGTTCCGTAGGGGTCGGTGGATCTTCGTGCAATGGCAAAACCGCGCATGAGAACGATAAATAAAAGGAAGATGATAAATCCACTACCGATAAAGCCGAGCTGTTCGCCAGCTACTGTAAAAATAAAGTCAGTCTGTTGCTCTGGAACGAATCGACCACTTGTCTGTGGTCCATCAAATAAACCTGTTCCCAATAATCCACCAGAGCCCACAGTGATACGTGCCTGACGTAATTGGTAACCAGCACCTTGCGAATCCGCATTGGGATCAACAAATGATTGCAACCGCTTAAGTTGGTATTCGCTGACAACGCCAGCCTTTGTTGCAACGAAGCCACCAATAACGGCAACTAGTACGAGCCCAACAATCCAACGTGTTGGTGCGCCAGAGACTGCGATGATGGTGACAACAGATGCGCTAATGATGAAGACAGTTCCCATATCTGGCTGCAACAAGATGAGCAGGATAGGAAGGGCGGCAACACCTAAAGCTTTGAGCACATCCTGGTTACTTGGCTCATCACTATTGTGTGTACGTTCTGAAAGCAACATGGAGATACCGATGATGAT
>CAZHPQ010000052.1:3753-6421 GCA_964533845.1 uncultured Candidatus Planktophila sp. | reverse complement strand
TTGGTAAAGCCACGCATGTCATGTAGGTAGACCAAGAGCAGTGACAAGGTCATACCGCCGCCAATGGCGTTGAGGCAGATGCCAAAAACTATCTTGCGAGATTGCGGATTAAGTAAAGTTGTAAATTCCTTAAAGAGCATTTATCCCAATAACTCCAGCGCCTGCTTGAGTATCTCGGGTTTGTACTTTTCACCTAAGGAAATATGGCCATGGCCTGGAATAAAGGAGAGTTTCGCAGTTGGAATGTGTTTCTCTAACCAGTATGAATGTGCATGAGGAACCATAAAGTCATCATCGCCCTGCCAGAGAATGACAGGCTTGGTAATCGCTGCAAGATCAAAACCCCACGGCTTGATAAAGACTAAATCGTCATCGATCCAACCATCAAAGCTCACAGCTAAACCATTGCGCATTGTTGCCGCCATCTCATCTGCAACTGCGCCTTCGAGTACTGCCTTGTCAGCATCCCCGATAAGTCCACCGAAGGCTTCACGAATATCGCTGCCCGTTACCTGCTTCATCGGTACGGCATTCTCATTCATCCACTGTGTAATCACCGCTTCCCCCTTTAGGGCAGCGCCAAATTCATCATGATTTTCAGGTCCCATGCCTTCGAGAAAATCTAAATCTGATGCTCCAAACGCGCCAACGCCAGCGAGCGAAATTGCTCCAACGTTACGAGGCTCAAAGGTATTGGCGAGCGCATGTGGGCCACCACCTGACCAACCGATTGAGACAAATTTTACGATGTTCTTTGCATCAAGAATCTGGGCAATATCGTTATTGATACTGATAACGCTGCGGCCAGGGTTGCGATCACTTGTTCCATATCCAGCGCGGCTATATGAAATTGCACGAACGCCAGAAATCGTTGCCTCTTCTAACCATGGCGACCACGCACTGGCATGGCCTGGTGTTCCATGATGGAAAATGATGGCGCGTTCTGAGTTGATTCCATTATCGAGAATCTCTAGTTCACGACCATCTTTCAGTTTAAATTGAGGCATTTGGACAGTCTATTACTCTGCCACAATATGCAACATGGTTTCTGAGGCAGGCTTCTCCTTCGCCATCAACCATGCACCAGATAAAGGGCTTGCTCGCGTAGGAACAATCTCAACCCCACATGGCGATATTCAGACTCCTGCCTTTATCCCCGTTGGAACAAAGGCAAATGTAAAGACAGTTCTGCCTGAGGCGATGGAAGATCTCGGAGCACAGGCTCTGCTCGCAAATGCGTATCACCTCTACTTGCAACCAGGTCCTGATGTTCTTGATGAAGCAGGCGGTCTAGGCGCATTTATGAATTGGAATAAGCCGACCTTTACAGATAGCGGTGGCTTTCAGGTCTTATCTCTTGGAGTTGGATTTAAAAAGGTTCTTGCTATGGATGCGCAGACCTTTCGCTCTGACCAAGTCATCGCAAAGAATAAAGAGCGACTTGCCCATGTTGATGATGAAGGTGTGACATTTAAGAGCCACCTTGATGGTTCTATGCATCGCTTTACCGCAGAAGTTTCGATGCAAATTCAACATAAGTTGGGCGCAGACATCATGTTCGCCTTCGATGAGTGCACGACTTTGCACAACACTCGCCCCTACCAAGAGCTGGCCATGCAACGCACCTATGACTGGGCCATCCGCTGCCTCGATGAGCATGCACGTCTTACGGAAGCGCGAGTCGGCAAGCCTTATCAAGCCCTCTTTGGCGTAATTCAAGGCGCTCAATACGAGGATCTTCGAAAGAAAGCTGCATCAGATCTAGGTGCGATGACATCTTCTGGAATTTCATTTGATGGTTTTGGTATCGGCGGCGCACTCGATAAAGACTCTCTCGGCACCATTGTCGGGTGGGTGAACTCAACGCTTCCTCAAGAAAAACCGAAACACTTGCTAGGTATTGGCGCCCCTGAAGATTTCTTTATTGCAGTTGAAAACGGTGTAGATACCTTCGATTGCGTGCTTGCCTCACGTATTGCCCGCACTAGCGCGGTCTACACAATGTCGGGTCGATTTAATGTGTCAAATCAACCTTATATCCGTGACTTTAGCCCGATTGACGATGAATGTGACTGCTACACCTGCACTCATTACACGCGTGCATATTTGTGCCATTTGTTCCGCAGCAAAGAGATGCTCGCTGGAACTCTTGCCACAATTCACAACGAACGATTTATCGTCAGGTTGGTTGATCAAATCAGACAGTCCATCATCGATGGAAACTTCTACGATATGAAAGCTGACTTCCTGGGACGTTACGCCCATAAATCAGGGCAATCACGCGACTAAGCAAAAGTTACTGATGTAGGTCTTTTAGCTTCTCTGCCTCACTACCAACAGGCGCCCATCCACCCGGAACAAGTTCTTGCGCAGATTCTGGGCCCCATGTGCCAGCTTCGTAACTTTCTGCAGCATTTGGATTCTTTAAGAGATCCTCAAGAATCTGCCACGAATGAAGCACGGCGTCGATACGAGTAAATCTAAAGTGATCGCCCAACATGGCAGCGCGTAACAGACGCTCGTAAGGTCCTTGGCGATCGCCGAATTCAGCAACAAATTCCACGGAAAGATCAACAGTTTCAGTTACTAGTTTAGTGCCAGGCTTCTTGGCTTGAAGTGAGATATCAACGCCATCTTTTGCGCCCAATCTAAAGCGCACCTGATTAGA
>CAZHPQ010000052.1:2485-3653 GCA_964533845.1 uncultured Candidatus Planktophila sp. | reverse complement strand
AGCACCTGCAAAATATGGTTCTGCAGAACATCTCGGGTTGCACCTACGCCGTCATAGAACTTACCGCGGCCATCAATGCCAAAACTTTCCGCCATTGTGATCTGAATATTTGAGACATAGTTACGGTTCCAGACCGGTTCAAAGAGGGTGTTGGCAAAGCGGAAGACCAATAGGTCTTCAACAGCTTCTTTACCTAAGTAGTGATCAATTCGGTAGATCTGTTCTTCTGGCAAAATTTTCTTGAGCTCTGCATCAAGGGCCTTAGCGCTCTCTAGATCGCGACCAAAAGGCTTCTCGACCACAACGCGAGCACGTCGGGTAATTCCAACCAGTGCAAGCGCTTCGGTAATGCGCGCGAAGTATTCAGGGGCAATCGCCAGATAGATGACAGGGAGTTTGAAATCCTTAATGGCTTCAGCGAGCGCAACGAAGGTCTGTGGATCTTCATAATCGCCAACAATGAGCTCGATTTCTCCAAGTAACTTCGATAGCGCAGCCTCATCTACTTCCGGTTTGCGTGCACGTACCGCCTGCTCGACGTTTTCCTTAAACACTTCTTGGGTCCACTTTGACGATGCAACTCCCACGATGTGAACATCGAGTTCGCCTAAATCTTCTAGGTCATAGAGCGCAGGAAAGAGCTTCTTCTTCGCTAAATCACCTGTTGCACCGAAGAGTACGAGTGCATCAGCTTTCATTTATTTCCTGCCTGAGGCTTTTCGTTGTGGCCGCCAAACTTGTAGCGCATTGCGCTCAAGACGCGGTTAGCAAATTCATCGTTATTTCGTGATGCAAAACGTGCATACAAAGATGCGCTTAATACATGCGCAGGAATTCCTGCTTCGATTGCTGCCTGCACAGTCCAGCGACCTTCGCCACTATCGCTGACCTGTGTTGAGTATTCAGTGAGTTCTTCTGATTCCACCAAAGCTTGCGCAGTCAGATCGAGCAACCATGAAGCAACAACGCTGCCACGTCGCCAGACTTCTGTAATGGCGGGAATATCTAAATCGTAGGCAGGGTTCATCTCATCTGCGGCTTCAAAGATTGCGAGGCCTTCAGCGAAAGCCGCCATCATTCCGTATTCAATTCCATTATGAATCATCTTTACAAAGTGGCCAGCTCCTACAGGGCCGCAGTGGAGATATCCATATTCCGCTTGTGTTGG
>CAZHPQ010000052.1:0-2385 GCA_964533845.1 uncultured Candidatus Planktophila sp. | reverse complement strand
AGTGGCCAGCTCCTACAGGGCCGCAGTGGAGATATCCATATTCCGCTTGTGTTGGTTCACCTGTGCGCCCGGGTGTGCGCTCTGCAGATTCAACGCCCGGACAGAGCGCCTTAAAAATTGGATCCAAAGCCTTTACGACAGCGTCATCTCCACCAATCATCAGCGAATACCCGCGCTCTAAACCATAAACGCCACCAGAAGTTCCGACATCGACGAAGTTAATTCCTTTTGCCTTTAATAGTTCTGCATTCTTTAAATCATTCTTGTAATAACTGTTGCCACCATCAATGATGGTATCGCCCGCAGATAAGTGCTCGGCCATCGCCGCAATTGTTGAATCAGTAACAGCAGCTGGAACCATTATCCAGACGGTGCGCGGCGCTGAAAGCTTTGCAGCAATTTCTGCCATATCGGCTGCGCCAATAGAGCCTTCTGAGGCAAGTGCCTTTACTGCATCGGGGCTAACGTCATAGACAACTGATGTGATGTTGTGGCGAGCAAGGCGCCTGACGATATTGGCGCCCATGCGCCCAAGACCGACCATTCCAAAATTGGTTGTTGTCATGAAGGTGCCTATTCGCTTAAAAGACGCTCAACGTTGAGGCTCATAGTCTATATGAGTGTCTGCGCTTACCTGAAATTCTGCAGAAATTATGGAGTTTTACTCTGCAAAAAAGGCTTCTGTATCGACAATCAGACGCGTGTGAGAATTTCCACGAACATAACTAGCAGGTATTGAGAGATCACCTTCAACTATCTTGGTAACAGCATCAGCTTTACTTTCACCCGCTGCCACAATCCACACTTCTTCTGCACTATTAATCATCGACATAGTAAAAGAAATTCGCTCTGCTGGCGGTTTTGGTGAATCTGTGACGGCAATAATCCGGCGTTGATCATCAATATCTGTCATGCCTGGAAAAAGAGAAGCTACATGGCCATCAGGTCCGAGTCCTATTACATTTAAATCGATATCCACATTCTCAAGCGCCAGCTCATAATCGCTAGCGGAATCTTGAACGCTCTTTGCTTGGTCGCTCGCTAGTCCTTCGTGAACGTGAATGTTTGCGTTCTTTATATTGCCATGGAAAGCAAATGCGTTTCGCTCCACACTATCTGCTGCAACAAATCTTTCATCGCTCCACCAAATGTGTAACCCCTTGAAAGAGCCTAAATCCGCATTAAATTCCTGGACCAACGCCTCAGAGATTTGAACGCCGAGCGTTCCGCCAGTGAGCACTAAATGAAACTGGCTCTTGAGCTTCAAGCCTTTCTCGATGGCAGCCAGAATTTGAACCGTTACTTCTTCAGCTAATTCGGCTGCGTCTGCATACAAAGTCAGGTCTAGTTCATCATCAATATCGCCAACGATGGCATCAAAGTCATCGCTCATCTGATCCCCATCTCTTCGAAAACTCCTGCGCACTTAACTCGTAGATATCTTCTGGTCCATCAATGTCATCCATCTGTTGACCTTTGTGGTCAAAACCAAAGTAATTGATCACAGCAATAGAAGGCAGATTATCGGGGCTGACTGTGTATCTCAAGGTTTTGACTTCCGGAAAGCCCACAGCCCAACGCCACATCGCTTGCAGTGACTCTTTGGCATATCCCATACCTTGAAAGGCAGGTTCTATTCCTAGACCAATCTCGATCATTCCTTCGCTATCAGGTGCTCCATGAAAACTAATGCTTCCAATTACTTCACGGTGCTCCTTAAGCACAATAAATCTGACAAACCACTTGTTTCGCGATGGATCAGCTTTTACTTGCGGAACACGCCAAGCAAGTGGCCCCGAATTCTCAATCAGATTCTTGTGAGGATTGGTGAAGTTCCGACCAGCAATTGCTCTGACATCACTTTTCTCTTCAAAGAGTTCGATTATTCCCTCGGCGGAGATATGGTGAAGTTCAAGCCGTTCTGAAACTAGCGCTGGCTCAAAAAACATTAAACCTAGAGAGATGCAAAACCCTCAGCAAGGACTGATAGTCCATCGCGCAAGAGTTCATCGGTAATGACTAGTGGAGGCAAGAAACGGATGACGTTTCCATATGTTCCGGCAGTCAAGATAAGTAAACCGTGGCTGTGGCAATACTTCACAACCTTGGCCATCGCTTCTGGATTTGGATCTTTTGTTCCGGGCTTCACCAGCTCAATAGCAACCATTGCGCCGCGACCACGTACATCACCAATGACTGGGTACTTCGCCTTAAGTCCGTTGAGAGTTTCAAAGAGGATTGAGCCGATATGCGCTGCGCGCTCGACCAACTTCTCTTCCTGAATTGTTTCGATGGCAGCAAGAGCTGCAGCACAAGCGATTGGATTACCACCGTAAGTGCCACCAAGGCCACCAACATGAGATGAATCCATAATTTCAGCACGAC
>CAZHPQ010000051.1:5332-6479 GCA_964533845.1 uncultured Candidatus Planktophila sp. | reverse complement strand
AAGAAGCAGATGAAGGCTGGCGGCACCACAATTGGTATTGAGTTTGCTGGCTCTCAAAAAGATGCTTTCAAGTTTATGGATGCCCTTCGCATCATCGATATCTCAAATAACTTAGGTGATAGCAAGACGTTGATTACGCATCCTTCTTCTACTACACATCGCCGACTTTCACCTGATGTCCAAGCAGAGATGGGCATAACGCCTTCAGTATTGCGTCTTTCAGTAGGTCTAGAACATATTGATGACTTGCTAAAAGATATATCTCAAGCGCTTAACAGCTGAGCTACAACCAATAACACTGAGAGCAAACTCAAGTAGGTAATTGACCAGTGGAAAATTCCCGCTGCAACTCTGTCGTAATTCTCTGAGCTCTCCTTGAGGGCAAATAGCTGGAAGGTGAAGACTGCTCCTAGCAGGACAGTTGCGCAAAGCACCCAGACCGGAAGTTCTGCTAACTGAATCAGCGCGGTTGAAGAAATCACCATGGCGATGGTGTGAAACCACATCTGCCCGATTACTGAAGATTGCGAAGAGACTGATGGCAACATCGGGATACCTGCAGCCGAGTAATCATCTTTATATTTAATTGCTAGCGCCCAGAAATGTGGTGGAGTCCAGAAGAAGATCACCATAAAGAATGCAACTGGAACCCAGGTAAGTGAACCTGTAACTGCAGCCCAGCCGATAAGTACTGGCATGCAACCTGCTGCACCTCCCCAGACAATATTCTGAGATGTGTTTGGCTTGAGCAGAATTGTGTAAATAACTACGTAGTAAAAGATTGCCAGTGCAGTCAAGAGAGTTGCTAGCGGTGTTGTAAATATCTGGAAAATTGCAAGTGATAGAGCGCCAATGAGCGTTGCAAAAACTAGCGCCTGACGATGTGTCACCGTCCCGACAACAAGTGGTCGCTTAGATGTTCGCGCCATCAACTTATCTGTCTCAGCCTCAATCACCATATTAAAAGCATTAGATGAGCCGGCTGCCAACGTGCCGCCAATAAGTGTGGCTGCAACTAAACCAAATGAAGGAAGACCTTCTTCTGCAAGAACCATCGCTGGCAGAGTTGTAATGATTAAGAGCTCAACAACACGCAACTTCATGAGATCTACATAGGCGCGTATGAGTGACACGCGCTTAGGGTACC
>CAZHPQ010000051.1:0-5232 GCA_964533845.1 uncultured Candidatus Planktophila sp. | reverse complement strand
GCGGCAATCTTTCCGAGAATTCGATCGACAGTTGCTCGCGCACGTTTAGCAGCGCTATTAGTGCGCGGATGCTTATCGGAGATAATTACAAAAACATATTCACGATCGCCAGATTCAATGTAGCCAGCCAGGTTGGTAGTTCCATTGAGTGTTCCGGTCTTTGCCTTCACTAAGCCAATTGCTTCTGGAGCTGTCTTTGTAAAGCGATCTTTAAGCGTTCCGGTGATTCCACCAATCGGTAGCCCATTAACCACGGGTGCAAATTGAGGATCATTGCGAATCTGAACAAGTAAAGCACCTACCTGCGCTGCTGTGATGCGATTGTTATGCGATAAACCACTGGCATCTTTTACCAACAGCGATTCAGAATTGATTCCATAAGTTTCTAGGATTCCTGCAAAGGTAATAGCAACGCCATCTTCATCAAATGTTTCACCAGCTTTGAGCGCGGCCAAGCGTGCAATTCGCTCTGTCAGAACGTTATCGCTCCAGGTCAAGAAGAAAGCGATCATTCGTTGTAAGGCTGGAGAGCTAGAATGGAGAATTTCTTCGCCCTTAAGTTCTTGTGCTTCGCGAGAGTTAACTCTTGTCAAAGATGCAGATATCCCTTGCTTCTTATAGAAGGCTTTGATGTGAGCGACTTCTTGCGAATACAGATTTGTGTAGTAAATGGTTGCCTTTTTTAATGGTTCCTCGCTAGATTCAATGAGCGCAGAGAGTGAGTTGTACTCGATGCGCGGAAGAGAAGTTCTACCTAAGCGCACCGCTTCTTTATGGTTAAAGCTGATCCATGGATCTCGCGAGCCTTCAATCACCAAGCTGTGAGTGTTCAGCCCTAGCGAGACCGTGGTTGTAAATGTCTCTGTCGGTTGAAAATAGGTAAGAGCAGAGACAGCTGCCAGAATCTTTTGAACCGATGCAGGTTTGCGTAGCGAATAAGAATTCTTGGCAAATACAACTTCACCTGTTGTCTGGTCAATGACGATTGCTGAAGGGTTCGCTAACTCTTTCTTGGAGATGTAACGCTCAAATATGCTGGCGACTGAATTTGGTTCAAGCGCTTGTGCGTTGGGTACCAAAAGAGCAGGAAGAATGAGAGCAGCACAGAGTGCAGCACTTACCCTTCTCATGAGACGCAAGAGTCAATTACCAGAGGTATGCCAGAAGCACATTGGTAACTGTGAGGCCCAACATGGTTGCCCACACTGAGTTCTTGATTGATTCTTTCTTGAGATTCTTATATCCAAGCGCCAAGATCACACCGAGTACAAGTGTCTTAACGCCAATTTTTATATGGTTGATTTCTTCATCATGAGCCTGATCCCATAGACCTACCATGATGAGCGCTGCAACAAAGGCAGTAAGAGTTGCATGAACAACGCCTGGGTTTAGCTTCTTTGGGTTCTTGTTGATCTGCAAGATAAGCAGAGCCAAAATAGCGAGAACGCAGAGCATATGAATGCCAAATGCGATGTGATAGATAGTTTCCATGGTTACTCCTTGGTGAAATCGTTGAGTTAAGTTTAGAGTGCATCCATGGAAATCAATACACCTGCTGTCATTGGACCAGGTGAATTTTTTCCGGTAGTCGGGGTTGGACCTCACCCACATCCTTGGCCTACGGGGCCGCAATATGATCCAGAGCTACTTGAAAATGGAGATCGACGAAATGTCCTCGATCACTACCGATACTGGAGCGTTTCAGCGATAGTTGAAGATTTAAACTCAAAGAGACATAAGTTACAGATTGCTATCGAAAATTGGCAGCATGATCTCAACATTGGTTCAGTCGTTCGCACTGCAAATGCATTTAATGTCTCAGCGGTCCACATTATTGGTAAGCGCGACTGGAATAAGCGTGGCGCAATGGTTACCGATAGATACCTCACTGTGATTCATCATCCAACGATTGCAGATTTTTCAACATGGTGTGCCGAACATAAAGTTCCGGTAATCGGAATCGATAACGTGCCATCTTCAAAGCACTTAGAGGGCGCGCAACTGCCTGAAGAATGTGTACTGCTCTTTGGGCAAGAAGGCGCCGGAATGTCAGATGAAGGTATCGCTGCCTGTGAAGTGCTCTATGCCATTGAACAGTATGGCTCTACCCGATCAATGAACGCATCTGCCGCTGGCGCCATCGCTATGTATCACTGGGCGCTGCAACATCTACCTCGCCAGGTTTAATCCATAACCTCGCGAACAGATGCCAAGCGACGATCGACTTCATTAGCCTCATCGATACGGCCTAACTGGCGCATTACCGTAGACATACGAGTCTCGATATCCATAATGAACTCAAAGTCCTTAGGCTCATCATCGGCAACTATCTGCAGCACATTATCGAGCGTTGCTAGCCCATCTTCGAGCTTATTTAAGAGAATCTCTGCTTTACCGTATTCAAAGAGCGCAAATGTTTCACGTCGGTGATCATGCGCAGTTTCAAAGACATCGATAGCTTTGCGAGCAGCTTCCAGAGCTTTCTCGCCTTCGCCAATTTCAATATAACAAGAAGCAATCTTCTGATCACAGCGTGCGACGTGGATAACTTCTTTCTCTGATTTAAACATCTTACGCGCTTCAGTGAAGCAGATAATCGCTTCGTTGTAATTCTTGAGTTCGCGTTGGGCGCAACCGATGAGGTGCATATCGTTAGCTGCACCGATTGTGTTGCCATCGACCAAATGCTCCTGTGAACATTCATACATAGTCTCGATGACTTTTTCATAATTCTTTGATGAGTACCACCATTCACCCAGTGTGCAGGCGAGTTCAAGCGCAATAGGTGATTTGTTCTCGCGCAATATTGCAACAGCTTGGCTCATGGCAGTTGCTGCTTCATCCATACGCTTAAGTTGGTTGAGGTTGTAACCAATTGCGGAGTAAGCCTGCGCTAAACCTTCTTTTGGAGCAGATTCACCTAACTCAGAGAAAATGTCTCGAGCGGTTTCGGCGAGCGCTAGCGCTTCGTCATATTGACCGCGCGCAAAGATGCGAGCGCTTAACTCGTAATATGTATTGGCGCGCTCTTCGCCTTGAACTTCTGGGATTCGATCCCAGAGCATTTCTTCAGTTACTAGTTCGTCCTGGCCTTCGTCATCGCTCATCTAAAGACCTCCCGCTCCACTTGAAGATTCCTGCACTCTAGACCTAACGCCCCACCCCAGGCGGATATTTCCGTGTGAATAGGCGAAGAATTCGTGCCTTTTGCCCTCTAGATGCAGATGCAAATGATTTGCATTAACCTATACCCATGCATATTCCTGACGGGTTCATCGATATCCCAACCTCAGCAGCCTTTGCCGCAATTGCCGCAGGCGCCGTCGCCGTCTCGCTCAAGGGAGCCAAGTCATCGCTCGATGACAAGACCGCTCCTCTTGCGGGACTTACCGCAACATTTATCTTTGCAGTGCAGATGCTCAACTTCCCTGTTGCAGCTGGAACAAGTGGCCACTTACTTGGCGCTGCCCTTGCCACTGTCTTAGTTGGCCCGTACGCGGCAACGCTTGCGATCACCATCGTTTTGTTATTGCAAGCGCTGCTCTTTGCAGATGGTGGGCTGAGCGCGCTCGGACTCAGCGTATTTAATATGTCTATCGTCGCTGTTTGGGTCAGTTACGCAATCTTTCTTCTGGTTAAGAAAATTCTTCCGAAGACTAAATCTTCCGTCACAGCAGCCGCAGGAATTGCTGCAGTGATTTCAGTACCGGCTGCCGCAGCAAGCTTCGTTTTGCAATATGCCATTGGCGCAAATGCAACTTTCTCAGTCTCATCTGTATTGGCTGCGATGGTTGGCACACACATTCTTATTGGAATCGGTGAAGCACTCATCACTGTCTTTGCCGTTGGTGCAGTCTTAGCCAGTCGCTCAGATCTGGTTTACGGTTACAAGAATCAGAAGTCATCTCTGGAAATTAGGAGCGCAGCATGAAGCAGAAAACTTTTCTTATCTCAGGTTTTATTGCATCCCTTCTTCTAGCCGGAGTTGTCTCCTTCTACGCCTCTTCTCACCCAGATGGGCTTGAGAAGGTTGCTGAAGATATTGGCTTTATAGAAACTGCCAAGGAAAATACAAATGCCGACAGCCTCCTTGCTGACTACGGCGTTAAGGGAGTCGATAACGAACGACTTTCTGTCGGCGCTGCTGGTGTCATCGGCGTAATTGCCACAGGCGTTGTTTCGACAGGGTTGTTTATGCTGGTTCGCCGCAAGCCTGGGTCTGAAAAATAAAGCCTCATACTCAAGATTTAGATCTCGTTCATTCGCACGGCCACCATCATGGCCATGATGTAGGTGAACGGCTCTATCTCCATCGCCATTCAGTTACGCATTCACTTCCCGCACACGTAAAGATCTTGACTGTTCTGGCATTTATCTCGGTATCAGTATCGACTCCCATTACCCGCTGGCCTGCCTTTGTAGCTTTCTTTCTGCTCTTAGTAACCACGGCGCTGTTGAGCAAGATTCCATTGCTGCTGCTTTTTAAGCGCGCTCTCATTGAGATTCCCTTCATCTTCTTCGCCATCTTGATGCCTTTCTTTGGCACTGGCGAAAAGTTTGAAATTGCCGGTATCGAGCTCTATCGAGAAGGACTCCTTGCTGGAACTTCAATTGTTGTTAAGGGAACGCTCGGCGTCCTTGCTGCCGTAATTCTTTCAACCACAACAACTGCTCGCGAAATTTTGCGTGGGCTAGAACGTCTCAAGTTGCCTGCGGTCATGGTTCAGATTGCATCTTTTATGTTGCGCTATGTAAATGTGATTAGCGATGAGATGGAGCGCATGAAAGTTGCTCGCGAGTCACGTGGATTTGTTGCAACCGGCATCAAACACTGGAAAGTTTTAGCTACCTCTGCAGCGGCTCTCTTTATCCGATCCTACGAACGCGGTGAGCGAGTTCATCTAGCGATGCTTTCACGCGGCTTTGATGGAAACTTGCCATCACTTGATAACAACAAAGCAACACAGCGCCAATGGTTTACGGCGCTTTCACTTCCAGGCCTTGCACTTTCTCTATCTCTCTTCTTCCTCGTGATTGGTTGGTAATGATGAATAACGTACCTAGCTTGCAGATCAAAGAGCTCGCCTTCGCATATCCCGATGGAAATCAGGCCCTCTTTGGAGTGAACCTGACAATCAACAAAGGTGAACGAGTCGCGTTACTTGGGCCAAATGGAGCTGGTAAGACCACTTTGGTTATGCACATGAATGGCATCCACCCAACAATGCAAGG
>CAZHPQ010000050.1:0-6485 GCA_964533845.1 uncultured Candidatus Planktophila sp. | reverse complement strand
TGCTTCTGCAATTTACGAAGCGGAACCTGGCCTTCACCATCTCCTACGAATACCTCAATAATTGGAACACCTGGTGCGTACCGTTCTGATTTTCTCTTCTCGTCCTGCACCATCTGGCGAACTGCAAATCCACCTTCGCCGGTAAGAACTATTCCCGCACGTCCAACGCTGCGATGGACCATATCTTGCTGCTTGTTGACGGCAACTGCAGGTGTTGTGGTCCAGCCTTTGCGAATTGCCATTAAGACGCTTGCACCTGCACCAAGCTGACCTTCAATCGATGCATATGCTGCAGAGCCAGCAACTCGGGTAAAGAAGAACATGGTGGCGAGAGCGGCAAGCGGAAGAGTGACGAAGCCTCCATAAATTGGCCGTCCAAGTACAAAGCCAAGTGTTACACCCGCGACAAGTACGGCTGTGAAGAGAGCAATGAGCGCCCAACCAATCCAAGACTTTTCGGCGCGAGTTACCTTGTAAGCATCTCGAAAGGTTTGAAAACGAGGCTTCTTGATCTTGGCTTCTTTTTTCTTTCGCTTGAACATGAGCGTTAGTTTAGGGGAGCGGGCGCAGTTCCACCAAGGCGCACAGGCGCCCAGCGCTGGCCTTCGTGTGAATCTGGATACGTTTCTTGGACTTTATGAAGCGCGGCAATCATTGTTTCGCGAAGGAGTTTCTCGCCCGCTTCGACATCTGTCTGCTTATCAAAGTAGAGCGGGGCGCCGAAGGCGACAGTAATCGGAACGTTTTTGCGACGAAGATTTCGTTTGACTTTCTTCGTCCAAATTCTTTGTGAACCCCAAACTACTGTCGGAATTACCGGAACACCAGCGCCCATGGCCAAGCGAACGGCTCCCGATTTAAGCTCCTTAATCTCAAAACTAACTGAGATCGTACCTTCTGGAAAAATGCCGATGATTTCACCGCCGCGCAAAGCGCGAAGAGCTGCAACAAAAGATGCGGAACCATTAGAGCGATCTACGCAGATGTGGTGCATTCCGCGCATCAAGGGTCCAGCTAACTTGTTGTCGAAGATCTCTTTCTTGGCCATAAATCTCACGTAGCGATTAACTGGAAGTGCCGCGGTACCTACCAAAGCAAAATCTAAATACCCAACGTGATTGATGGCAAGAATTGCGCCACCGTCACGGGGAATGTTTTCTTCGCCTTCGAAATCAAATTTCAAACCCAGGTACTTCCAGAACGCCTTAACGGCGACGATTACTGGGGGATAGACAAGATCAGCCATGAGAGATGCTGGCTCGCTTCTCTTGCGCCTGCTTATAGAGACGACCTGCGCGGTAGGAGCTACGGACCAATGGACCGCTCATGACACCGCTAAAGCCGATCTCTTCCGCTTCCTTTGCTAACTCAACAAATTCATCTGGTTTTACCCATCGTTCAACAGGGTGGTGCTTGTTGGTAGGACGAAGGTATTGCGTAATAGTAATGAGGTCACAACCTGCTGCATGGAGATCAATGAGCGCTTGCGAGATTTCTTCACGAGTTTCGCCAAGCCCCAAGATGAGGTTTGACTTAGTGATTAGGCCAAAGGCGCGAGCCTGCGAAATCACATTGAGCGATCTCTCGTAGGTAAATGCTGGACGAATCTGCTTGAAGATGCGTGGAACTGTCTCAAGATTGTGAGCAAAAACCTCAGGGCGAGTCTCAAAGACTTCATTAAGAAGAGTTGGGTTACCGCTGAAATCTGGCGCCAACATTTCAACACCTGTTCCGGGATTTAGCTCATGAACTTTGCGAATTGTTTCTGCGTAGAGCCAGGCACCTTCATCCTCGAGATCATCGCGAGTAACTCCGGTGATGGTTGCATACTTCAGCCCCATAGATTGCACAGATTCGGCAACTCGACGTGGTTCATCGCGATCTAGAGGTTCAGGTTTTCCAGTATCGATATTGCAGAAATCGCAGCGACGTGTGCAGCGTTCTCCACCGATGAGGAAGGTTGCTTCTTTATCTTCCCAGCACTCAAAGATATTTGGGCAAGCCGCTTCTTGGCAGACGGTGTGAAGTCCTTCTGTCTTAACCAACGAGCGCAGGCGAGTGTATTCGGGGCCCATGTTGGCGCGAGTCTTGATCCATTCAGGCTTTCGCTCAATCGGAGTCTCGGCATTACGCGCCTCGATACGAAGTAACTTGCGACCTTCGGGTGCGATTGTCATGCGCTCACCTTCACTAGAATTTCAAAGAGGTGCTTTTCAACTACGGGCAACACTTCATCTAACGTTACTTTACGATTGAGCTCAAGCGCCATTGAGGTGACTGCGGCATCACTGATACCGCATGGGACGATTCGGCTAAATTCCGAAAGATCTGGGTTTACATTTATAGCGAATCCATGCATAGAAACACCAGATGCAACGCGAATTCCGATAGCAGCAACTTTACGCTCGCCGTGTTCATCGCAAACCCAAACACCTGAACGCCCTTCGACGCGTTGCCCCTTGATTCCAAACTCTTCGCAGACAGCGATGATTCCAGCTTCAATCTCGCGAACAAATCCAACCAATTCAGTGGGTTTGGCCAGCTTTACGATTGGGTACCCCACTAATTGACCAGGACCATGCCAGGTGATTTTTCCACCGCGATCAACATCAATTACAGGTGTTCCATCTTGAGGTTTCTCATCTTCGAGAGTGCGCTTACCTGCGGTAAAGACTGAAGGGTGTTCAAGAAGTAACAGGGTGTTCTCGCGAGAGCCACGAACAACCTCGGAGTGAATGCTGCGTTGAACAGATAGAGCCTTCTCATAATCAACGAGGCCTGCTCGCTGAAGTGCGAGCGGAGTATGAGAGATAACTCCATTTTGGGCTGCGCTAAGAAGGGGCACGGGTACAGCCTAAAGGTAGGCTAGCGCTCTAGCGAATTACGCATAATCTGCAGTCCGAAAGGCCTCTTCATCGTGTCGACAGTCACTACTCGCAATAACCGTAAGCCTTATGCCTTAGCCATGCTGATGGTCATCTTCTGGTTTGTACTTACCGGAGTATTCGGACCTCTCTTCGGCAAGCTCTCTTCAGTGCAAGAAAATAACAATTCATCATTCTTGCCAAAGGGCGCCGAAGCTACACAAGCATCTGAGGTTATCCAGACTTTCTCAGGCAAGGATTCATTTAGCTTTCCGACCTTGGTTCTCTTTGAAGGTGCTGCTACTCCTTCGGCTCTAGCTGCGATTAATGGCCATCTCGATGAAATCGGCGCGCTGACTCTTGCCGGTACGGATGCCAAGATTTCAGATTTTGTCGCACCAGGACAGCGAATTTCAGCCTTCCCTTCAGAAGATGGCAAGGCAATTCTGGCGAATATTCCACTAGATGGAAATGCAATTGGCGAAGTCTTGCCTAACGATGAACCAGTATTACCAGCGATTGTTGAGGCGATTCGTGAAGATATCGCGCCGATTGCAAAGGCAAATAACTTAACGCCATATGTGACTGGTCCCGGGGGATTGCTAGGCGATCTCTTTGGCGCCTTTGGTTCGATTGACTCGACGCTCCTTCTGACAACTCTTTCTGTAGTTGCTGTGATTTTGATTGTTGTCTACCGCTCACCAATTTTATGGATTATTCCGCTGTTATCGGCGCTCTTTGCTTTGACGATGGCAGGAGGAATCGTCTATTTGCTTGCAAAAAATGACATTATCGATGTAGACGGTCAATCGCAGGGAATTCTCTCTGTTCTTGTTATCGGCGCTGCAACGGATTATGCACTACTTCTCATTGCTCGCTATCGAGAAGAACTTCACCTACATGAGAATCGCTTTGATGCCATGCGCGCGGCTTACAAGGGCGTGTGGGAACCAATCGTTGCATCGGGTTCGACGGTTTCTATCTCACTCCTCATTCTTCTCTTCAGCCAGTTAACCAATACAGCAGGTCTTGGCCCTGTTGGTGCAATCGGAATCGTCTGCTCGATGATTACGATTTTGACTCTGTTGCCAGCTTTCCTCTTGATCTTTGGGCGTTGGATTTTCTGGCCGCGTCGCCCTGAATTCGATGGTGATGATCATGTTCTTTCAGGAACTTGGTCAAAGGTAGGAAACACAATTGGACGTAATCCGCGAAAGGCGTGGGTTATTTCAGGTGTAATTCTCCTTGGTTTTGCCTTTACTTCTACAACCTTGAAAGCAGATGGAATTGGAACTGTAGATACTTTTACAACCAATCCTGAATCAGTCGTTGGGCAGAAGTTGTTGGTAACTCACTTCCCAGGAGGTGAAGGAGACCCAACTCAGATTGTTGTGAACGTTGACAGAATTGGCGCGGTAACTGCCGCAGTGCAAAATGCGCCAGGTGTGACATCGGTTGTACCAGCCCTCGATGGATTTGCAGCGCCTGGTCAACCAACGCCTCCAGTGAAAGTTGTTAACGGCAAGGCAATTCTCAATGTCACTCTAGATAAAGCTCCAGATAGCGTTGAAGCTTCTAATGACATTCCGCGGATTCGTGAACTGGCTAAGGAGGCGGACCCAACCGCTCTCGTGGGCGGAACAAGTGCAGTCTCTTTCGATATCCGAAAGGCTAACGATCGCGACAATAGATTGATTATTCCAATCATTCTCTTTGTTATCACCATCATTCTTGGTGTACTGCTGCGAAGCATTCTCAGCGCAGCGTTGCTCCTTGGAACAGTGGTGCTCTCGTACTTTGCAACGCTGGGAGTCTGTGCGCTGGTCTTCAATCACGTCTTCGGATTTGCTGGTGGCGATACTTCATTCCCACTCTTTGCCTTTATCTTCCTCGTTGCATTGGGTATCGATTACAACATCTTCTTGATGACCAGAGTCCGTGAAGAATCAATCAAGATTGGTACCCGTGCAGGAGTTATCAAGGGACTTACCGTCACAGGCGCTGTGATTACTTCTGCAGGAATAGTGTTGGCAGCCACCTTTGCCGTACTAGGACTTCTTCCACTCGTACCACTAGCCCAACTTGGTTTTGCCGTTGCATTTGGCGTATTGCTCGACACAATCATTGTCCGCTCAATTTTGGTACCCGCTCTTGTCCATGAGATTGGCCCAAAGATTTGGTGGCCATCTAAACTTCAGAATAAGTAAGCTAAAAATGCGCGTTGGAATTGCTGGATACGGCTTAGCAGGCCGCTCATTTCATGGCCCCTTGCTCAAAGGGACCGGCTTTGAAGTCGCTGCAATTCTTACAACAAATTCGACTCGCGCAAGACAAGCAAAAGAGGATTTTCCGCTTGTAAAGATTGTTGAAAGCTTCGCAGATCTATTGCGCCAAGATTTAGATCTTGTTGTTATTGCTACTGCAAATAAGGCGCATGCAGAACAAGCGCTGGCTGCAATCGAAGCGGGTATCCCTGTAGTTATTGATAAACCGGCAGCGCGAACGGTCGCTGAAACGCAAGCAATATTTGCAGCTGCTGATAAGGCAGGAGTACCGGTCACGGTTTTCTACAACCGGATCTGGGATAGCGATGCTCTGACAATTAAAAAGGTACTGGCGCAAGGCCTTATTGGTAAACCCTTCCGCTTAGATTCTCGCTTTGAACGTTTTCGCCCACAGTTGAATCCAGCATCATGGCGTGAGAACGAGAGCCCAGAAAATGGGGGAGGGCTACTCCTTGATCTACAAACTCACTTAATTTCCACCGCTCTCGACTGGTTTGGGCCAGCGCAACTTACAAGTGCACAGATTCGCTGTATTCGTGGCAACTCTGAAGATGATGTGGTTCTAGCTTTACAACACGATTCGGGTGTTGATTCTTATCTTTCAGCCAGCGCAATTGCTGGCAACCCAGGGCCGCGCATTCGACTCTTGGGCACCGAAGGCGCGCTAGTCATTGAAGATTTAGATCCACAGGAAGCGCTATTGCGAGCTGGAGAATTCCCTGAAGGTGGAACTTGGAAGGTGCCCTCAACATCTCGTGCATTTATCTACAAAGGTGATGCAAAAGAAGAGATCACCGGAGTTCCTGGTAACTATGGCGCCTTTTATCTCGCAGTAAAGGCTGCACTCACCGATGGCGCAGAATGGCCGATTTCGCGGGATGAGGTTTTAGCGGTTGCAAAGATTGTCGATAGAGCACGTGAGATAAATGCTCGATAAAGAGGTAACAGTAATTGGTGCAGGACTTGCAGGGCTGAGCGCTGCACTTACCTTGCAAAGCGCCGGGCGTGCGGTGCGAGTCATTGAAGCGAGTGATCGCGTGGGAGGCCGCGTCGCAACTGACTTTATTGATGGATTCACACTAGATCGTGGTTTTCAGCTGATTAATTCAGAGTACCCGGAGTTAAAGAGGCTAGATGTTATAGATGCGTTGTCATTTATTGCAGCACCACGCGCGGTTGAAGTTTCAATGGATCAGATTCGAATCGTGCTGGGAGATCCGAGGAGCTACCCGCTCTCAGCGTTCTCTTCAAAGACAGGTTCGCTGAGATCAAAAATCAATTTCCTTCGATACTTGTTTTCAAAATCCAGTGGAAGAGCCAGCGTTGAGGATGAATT
>CAZHPQ010000049.1:2671-6615 GCA_964533845.1 uncultured Candidatus Planktophila sp. | reverse complement strand
CATACGTTAAGGGTGGAAAGATCGGTCTCTTCGGTGGTGCAGGTGTTGGTAAGACAGTTCTTATCCAGGAAATGATTTATCGTGTAGCTGAAAACTTCGGCGGTGTATCTGTATTCGCCGGTGTTGGAGAACGTACACGTGAAGGTAACGACTTGTTCCTCGAAATGACTGAGACGGGCGTTATCAATAAGACCGCCTTGGTCTTCGGTCAGATGGATGAACCACCTGGAACGCGTCTACGTGTTGCTCTTTCAGCGCTGACAATGGCTGAGTACTTCCGCGATGTTCAGAAGCAGGACGTTCTCCTCTTCATCGACAACATCTTCCGCTTTACTCAGGCAGGTTCTGAAGTATCAACACTTCTCGGCCGTATGCCATCTGCAGTGGGCTACCAGCCAACACTTGCAGATGAAATGGGTCAGCTTCAGGAGCGTATTACTTCAACACGTGGTCACTCGATTACATCTATGCAGGCAATTTATGTTCCTGCAGATGACATCACCGACCCAGCTCCACACACAACATTCGCCCACTTGGATGCAACAACAGTGTTGTCTCGTCCGATTTCAGAGCTTGGTATCTACCCAGCTGTGGATCCGCTCGATTCATCATCTCGTATCCTCGATCCTCGCTACATCGGCGAGCACCACTTCCGTGTTGCTAACCGCATTAAGCAGATCTTGCAGCGCTACAAGGATCTCCAGGACATCATCGCAATTCTCGGTATCGATGAATTGTCTGAAGATGACCGCGTTCTCGTAGGTCGTGCACGTCGTATCCAGCGCTTCTTGTCACAGAACACATTCGTGGCGAAGGTCTTTACTGGTATCGACGGATCATTCGTTCCACTTAGCGAAACAATTGCAGCATTCGAAGCACTTGCTGATGGAAAGTATGACCATGTTCCAGAACAGGCATTCTTTATGTGCGGTGGCCTCGACGATGTCGAGCGCAAGGCTGCAGAATTGGCAAAGAACTAAACCATGGCACTTCACGTCGCACTAGTATCGCCAACACAACAGGTGTGGACAGGCGAGGCAACTTTTGTCTCTGCTCGCACCACAGAAGGTGAGCTTGGAGTTCTTCCAGGCCATACACCTTTGTTTGGCGTACTAGTCGATGGAGCCGTCAGCATTAAAAGCTCTGATGGATCAGTTAAGGAATTTAATGTCAGCGGAGGCTTCTTGTCAGTCTCTAACGACCGCGTTTCAATTCTTACCGAATCGGTCGGCTAAAACTTTCCTTAACTATCGCTCATCGCCTTTTGCCGCCCTTCCGGGCATCTCGCGATGCCTTTGGCACGCGACAAGAGGATTCGCTTTCTAGTTAATGAAAGTTTTACTCTCTAGAAACTTTTGCTCCGAGGCTTACTAATTGCTCGGCGAAGTTTGGATATCCACGATCTATATGGAATGCGCCATCAACGGTAGTTTCACCGTCAGATACGAGCGCTGCTAATACAAGCCCTGCACCAGCACGGATATCGGTTGCCTCGACTGGGGCTCCAGATAGCTGTGGAATACCGTCGATAGAGGCGTGGTGGCCATCCACAGTGATTTGAGCGCCTAGACGCATCAGTTCATTGACAAACATAAAGCGTGATTCAAAGACGTTTTCGGTAACGATTGAGTGGCCCTCAGCGATTGCATTCATGCCGATGATGAATGGAAGTAAGTCGGTGGCAAAACCTGGATAGGGAAGTGTTGCAACATCAATTGCCTTAGGGCGCTGATTCATCTGCACACGGATGCCGTTATGTACTGCGGTGATGATGGCGCCTGCTGAAGTTAACTTCTCGAGCATTACCTCCATGTGATCAGCACGCCCACCATGGATGGTGATGTCGCCCTGGGTCATTGCTGCTGCAAATGCCCAAGTGCCCGCAATGATGCGATCGGTGATTGTGGTGTGATCAGTTGGCTTAAGTTCTTTCACTCCGTAAATGGTGATTGTCGGAGTTCCTAGCCCTTCAATCTTTGCACCCATTCCGATAAGGAATTCACCAAGATCAACTAAGTCAGGTTCACGCGCTGCATTATCGATAACAGTTGTGCCCTTAGCAAGCACTGCGGCAGTCATCAGGTTCTCTGTTGCACCTACTGATGGGAAATCTAATTCAATGGATGTTCCGGTTAGCCCCCTTGGAGCTTCGGCAATAACATAACCATGTTCGACATGTGCTTTAGCGCCGAGGGATTCCAAACCCTTGATATGAAAATCAAGTCCACGTGAACCGATGGCATCTCCACCAGGCAGTGCAACTTCTGCTTTGCCAACGCGAGCAACGAGTGGGCCAAGTACGTTAATTGATGCACGCATCTTTCGCACCAAGTCATAATCTGCGCGGTGAAGTGGTGCTTGTGGAACATCAATGGTGACTGTTGAATCGCCGCGCTTTACTGTGCAACCAAGGCGAGTAAGAAGGTCGGCCATAATGTCCACATCAGCGATATCTGGAACGTTACGAATAGTCGTTGTTCCGACTGCAAGCAATGAAGCGGCCATCAATTTCAGGACTGAATTCTTCGCCCCGGTAACGCTGACTTCGCCTTGGAGGCGGCATCCGCCGGTGATTCTGAAGCGGTCTAGCTCTGCCGCTTTCGATGATGCCATATCCGAATACTACTTATAGGCTACGGACATGGTTAATTTAACGCGTATTTACACAAAGACAGGCGATGACGGCACTACCTCTCTCGGAGATATGAGCCGTACTTCAAAGAATGATCCTCGTCTTGAAGCGTATGCAACAGTTGATGAAGCAAACTCCACTATTGGAGTCGTCCTCGCTACGGATGAGCTAACCGATGAAGTTCGCGCACTCTTGGTGCGTATTCAAAATGATTTATTCGATGTGGGAGCAGATCTATGCACGCCTGTTGTGGATGCACCAGCATTTGAACCACTTCGTGTTCTTGAATCTCAGATTGTTTATTTAGAAGAGCAGATTGATAAATACAACGCAGATCTAGAAGCGCTTCGTTCATTTGTACTTCCATCAGGTACTGCTGCAGCAGCGCATTTACATGTTGCCCGTACTGTTGTGCGTCGCGCCGAGCGTTGTACCTGGGCTGCTATTCACGCATTTGGTACTGGTGTAAATCCACTTACCGCCAAGTATCTCAATCGTTGTTCGGATCTACTCTTTGTTCTTGCTCGCCATGCCAATAAGAGCATCGGTGATCAGTTGTGGGTTCCTGGAGCTAACCGCTAAGAAAAACTCTTCAGATGCGCACGAGCTGCGCTCTCTTCTTCTGGAAAGACGAAGATGCGGGGCCCGTCATTGGTCTGCGTAAGCGTTGCTCTAATCTTCACTGCAAGTAATTTCTGTCGCAGCATTTCGCCCTCTATGTGATTAGTTGGGCTAGCTACCGCCACAAGTGAGCCGTAATCACCTTCTCCGCCAGGGATAACCTGACGAGCAATCAGAGATTTACCTGGCTTCGTTGCCCACTTCAGAATCAGAATAAGAAAGAAGACGACAGGAAAACCGGCCAAGCTCATAAAGAAGAGGTAATTATTTGTGCCGCCGAGCATTAACTTTCCACCTTAGTAAATGTGACAGAAGGATAGCCAGAAGGCTTTTCTTCTTGGTGGCAGACCACTTCAATACCAGTGATGTATTCCAGTGACTCTAGCGGTTCAGGTGAGATCAAGAGTATGGTCTTAATCTCCTTAGGCTTTGATGCTCCAGAAATTGTTTGAAGTGAGCCTATAACGCGCTTATCCGGCGCATAAACCCGTGAGTTAACTTCCCACCAACGGCACCCCGGTTCAGATGCAACCAAGACTGCGCCACAAACAAACTTTGTGCACGCTTCTACCTGCGATGCCAAAGTACTTCGAGCAGAGAGAATGCCAATCAACTCTTTGCTACTAGGAACTTTTGCATAGACACCTGATTCAATAGCAAAGCCAGCAGGTGGCCACTTTGGTTTTGGTGA
>CAZHPQ010000049.1:0-2571 GCA_964533845.1 uncultured Candidatus Planktophila sp. | reverse complement strand
CATAGACACCTGATTCAATAGCAAAGCCAGCAGGTGGCCACTTTGGTTTTGGTGAGGGACTCTTGCGCGCAGTTTTCTTCGGCTTTGGTTTTGGCTTTGGCTTGGGTTTGACGGTCGCTTTCGCAGTAGTTGTTGCTGTTGGAGAGGCACTCACAGTGGGTTTCGCGGTCGCCTTAGCTGTTGGTTTAACTGTTGGCTTTGCGGTCGCTATGGCCGTTGCCTTCGCGGTTGGTTTTGCCGTTGCCTTTACCGTGACCTTGGCGGTTGGCGTAGGTTTCTTCGTTTGCGCAAGTGCGCTACTTGATGAAGCTATCAAAACTATGGCGATTAGAAGGGCTAGTTTCTTCACTGGCGCTCCCACTTAAAGCTACGTATTGCCCAGATAAGCCCTACAACCAACCAGGCGCCGATAATTGCAAAGGTGCGTCCAGTTTCCCAAGAACCAGCAACTTCACGCGCTGCAAATGAATCCGGCAAGAAGACTGAACGCGCACCCTGGGTCATCCATTTCAAAGGAAAGATTGCGGCTACTTGCTGCATCCACTGCGGTAGATCGGTAAAGATAAAGAAGACTCCGCTAAAGAACTGCAGCACAATCACAACGGGGGAGACAACAGCAGAAGCGCCTCGACCAGTCTTTGGGACATTAGAAAATGCGATGCCAAGAATTGTTGAACAAGCGCTACCGAGGACAAGTAGCGCCAAGAGAATCAGCCACTTATCCGCAGTTGTTGGCAGATTAACTCCAAAGAAGGCAACGCCAGCGGCGAGGAGCAAGAAGACCTGCACCAGCATGCTAAGAGTTACCAATATGGATTTACCGATG
This sequence comes from uncultured Candidatus Planktophila sp., assembly GCA_964533845.1. Classification (GTDB taxonomy): domain Bacteria; phylum Actinomycetota; class Actinomycetes; order Nanopelagicales; family Nanopelagicaceae; genus Planktophila. The sequence goes on along the minus strand of CAZHPQ010000049.1, from coordinate 1,745 downwards.
AAATAGCTGCTTGCTGGCATAGGAGTACCACGTAAGCGTTTTAGCGTTCCGAAGTCACGTTCCATCGGAATCATGATGGCTAGCTGTTGAAAGCCGGTATTAACCAACCCCGAGGCAATCATTCCGGCCACAAAGTACTGGCTAAAAGTTACGCCTTCGGCAATCTGATTTGAAAAGACAGATCCAAAGATTGCCAAGAGAATAAGTGGAAAGAGCATTGTGAACACAACAGATTCGCGTTGGCGCATAAATTGTCTAATCTCAAGGCCGCCACGTTGAATTCCGATTGAGAGCGCAGTTGGTTTACTCATGTGCGCCTCCAATCATCTCAAGATAGATATCTTCTAACGATGCGCGCTTCACGCTAAGTTCTGGAACTTCTCCATTGAATCGAGAAGATAGTTGTGCAACAAAGGCAGTCGGATTTTCGCTCTTTTCAGATTTTGTGGCTCCATCTTCGCGCCATGAAACAGTGGCCAGAGATGTGGCTCGCCCTCCGAGGTGTTCTGGTGTGGAGACTTCAATAATCTTTCCATGGTTAATGACAGCGACTCGATCTGCAAGAGCTTCGGCTTCATCGAGGTAGTGAGTAGTGAGCAAGATTGTGGCGCCTTCATCACGCAAACTACGGATCAGAGACCAGAAGGCGCGACGTGCTTCGGGGTCAAAACCAGTTGTTGGTTCATCGAGGAAAATTACCTCTGGGCTACCGATAATGCCGAGAGCAACATCGAGTCTGCGACGTTGTCCACCTGACAAAGTACGACCTAACGCATCTGCTTTTTCAGTAAGTCCAACCAGGTCAATTACTTCACGAGGATCTTTAGGGGATTTGTAGTACTTAGCAAAGTGAGAGACTGACTCGTAAACTGTCAGGTCACCGGCATCTTCAGTGGATTGCAGAACAATGCCGATTCGATCGCGCCATGATTGCGCCGCAGCCCCCTTAGTTGCAGGGTCAAAGCCCAAAACTTTTACCTCTCCAGAGTCGCGACTTCGAAAGCCTTCGAGGATCTCTACTGTGGTTGTTTTGCCGGCCCCATTGGGCCCGAGGAGCGCAAAGATTTCACCTTGCGATATCTGCAGGTCAACCCCGCTGACCGCCTGCGTCTGACCATAGCTCTTCTTCAAGCCGGCAACGCTGATGACTGTGCTCATATGGCTATCTTGTCATTGACTGGGTAAAAGTGCGAGAAAATGGTCCTATGAGCCCGCGTAAGAATTATCCCAAAAATCGCAGGCCAAAAAATAGCGAAGAAGATCGCCCGCTCAATCCTTCCAATCAAAGTTTCGAAGAAGATGAGAATGGCTTATGGATTGTAAGAAAGTTAACAGGATCAGCTGCAAATAAACCTTATCGCTGCCCTGGATGTGACCAATTGATTCCTATGGCAACACCTCACACTGTTGCATGGCTCGATGGTGACGAAGATAACCGTCGGCATTGGCATAACGCATGTTGGACTAAGCGCAATAACCGAGGCCCTCGTACTGAACGTACTCGCAACGCGCCTCGTTATTAAAAGCTAACAGTAGAAATTAACTAAAGCGTCCCTTAAGAAGCTTTGTCACTGCGACAATTAACTTATCGCTTCCTGCAGTTCTGCTAAAGCTTGTGAATGCAATTGGTAGCTGAAAGCGAGCACGAACAACAGTGCGTGGATAAGTAAATTCAAGCAAACCTTCTGGACCATGAATTCTTCCGTAACCGCTATCTTTCACACCGCCAAAAGGTACTGAGTCAA
>CAZHPQ010000048.1:0-6906 GCA_964533845.1 uncultured Candidatus Planktophila sp. | reverse complement strand
TCGCCGCAACTGACCTATCCAACAATTCATATCGGTGGCACCAACGGCAAGACATCAACATCCCGCATGGTTGATTCGCTTCTCTTTGAGATGGGGCTGCGCACCGGCAGATTTACGAGCCCACACTTAGAAAGCTTCTTAGAACGCATCGCCATCAATGGCGAACCCATTACGGCTAGCGCTGCAATCTTTGCCTACAACGACATCGCCGCCTACCTTGATTTAATGGATTCAAAGTTTGAACATCCCATCTCATTCTTTGAAGCAATTACCGCTCTAGCCTTTGTAGCTTTTGCCGAGCACCCGATTGATGTGGGAATCATCGAAGTAGGCATGGGTGGCCAATGGGATGCCACCAACGTAGTTGTGGCAGATGTATCAATAATTATGCCTATCGGCCTAGATCACACCGAATATTTAGGTGAGACCCTGACTGAGATTGCACAAACAAAAGCTGGCATCATCAAAGAAGGTGGCTTTGTTGTGATGGCTCATCAAGAACCAGAGAGCGCCGTCGAATTGTTGAAGCAAGCTGCAGCAGTAGGTGCTGATATTGCGCGAGAGGGCGTCGAGTACTCAGTGATTTCTCGCGCAGTCGCTGTCGGTGGACAACTTGTCACGATTCAAGGAATCAAAGAGATCTATACAGATATTTTCATTCCACTTCACGGCAAGCATCAGGCATCTAATGCAGCAGCAGCCCTTGTCGCCGTTGAAGCATTCTTTGGAGATCAAGATTTAGATATTGAAGCGGTGCGTGCAGGCTTTGCCAACGTGAAGTCACCGGGTCGTTGTGAAGTACTCCATCGTGACCCAACAATCATTATCGATGCAGCCCACAACCCACATGGAGCTGCGGCCATCGCCGAGACAATTCAAGGCGAATTTACCTTTGATGAGGTCATCGGCATCTTTGCTCCGATGGGAGATAAGGATGTTCGGGGGATTCTCCTAGAACTAGAACAAGTGATGGATTCAATCATCGTCACAGCAAACTCATCACCGCGAGCCATGAAGGTGACCGAACTCGAGAAAGTGGCCACCGAGATATTTGGCAGCGATCGCACCTTCTCGACGCCGACCCTTACAGAGGCAATTGATAAAGCGGTCAAAGATTGCATCCGCCCCTTAAGTGATGAAACCCTCGGAATTTTAATTACCGGCTCAGTTGTTTCGGTGGGAGAATCACGCACAATAATTCGAAAGAAGTTTGCAAAGGAGTCGAACTAATGCGCATGCTGGCATCAGCTGTACTCATCATGGAAGTTTTCATAATGGGCTTTGCAATGCTTCTTGCAAAAGATAACCATGGCTCCTCAACAATTATCGCCGGCGCAGTAATTGCAATTTTGATGCTTCTCACCCCAGGACTTCTCAAGAAGCGCACAGGTTGGATTCTGGGATCACTTTTGCAAGTCGCGATGATTGGTTATGCCGTTGTCGTGCCTTCCATGGCCATCGTCGGGCTTCTTTTCGGGGGACTCTGGATTGCAGCCATAGTGGTAGGTCGCAAGGGTGAGGCCGCCCGGGCAGCGCTCATGGCTTCGCAGACGCCAAACCCCTAATAGACTGCACCGGTGAGCACAGAAAAGACACTCGTCCTAGTCAAGCCAGATGGCGTAGCACGTGGTTTGGTTGGCGAAGTCATTGCTCGTATCGAGGCGAAGGGTTACAAAATCTCTGCGCTTCGTATGTTGCAAGCAGATCGTGCGCTCCTTGAAAAGCATTACGCAGAACATCAAGGCAAGCCATTCTTTGAACCACTTGTTGAGTTCATGATGTCTGGCCCAATTGTTGCAATTGTCGCTGAAGGCAATCGCGTCATTGAAGGATTCCGTTCACTCGCAGGAGTTACAGATCCAACAGTTGCTGCCCCCGGCACAATCCGAGGAGACCTAGCACGCGATCAAGGAACCAAAGTTGTACAAAATATTGTTCACGGCTCTGATTCACCAGAATCAGCAGCTCGTGAAATAGCAATCTTCTTCGAAGGGAAATAAATGTCTAACAGAATGTCCTTCATTGGTCGCGACATGGCCGTGGATCTAGGTACTGCAAATACGCTCGTCTATGTACGAGGTCGTGGCATCGTTCTTAACGAGCCATCTGTAGTTGCCGTCAACCAAGACACTGGTGGAATTCTCGCTGTTGGACTTGAAGCCAAGAAGATGATCGGCCGTACACCAGGCAACATCGTTGCTATCCGCCCACTTAAGGATGGCGTGATTGCAGACTTCGACACAACAGAGCGCATGCTCCGTTACTTTATTCAGAAAGTGCATCGCCGCAGCTACCTAGCAAAGCCACGTATCGTGGTCTGCGTTCCATCAGGTATTACTGGCGTTGAACAGCGCGCCGTTAAAGATGCTGGTTACGCCGCAGGTGCGCGCAAGGTTTACATCATCGAAGAACCAATGGCTGCAGCAATCGGTGCAGGTCTGCCAATCCACGAACCAACCGGAAACATGGTTGTTGATATTGGTGGCGGTACTACTGAAGTAGCAGTGATTTCACTCGGTGGAATCGTTACAGCGCTCTCAATTCGTATTGGTGGCGATGAGCTAGACCAATCAATTATTAACTGGACCAAGCGCGAATATTCGTTGCTTCTCGGAGAACGTACCGCTGAAGAAATCAAGATGGCTATTGGTTCTGCCTACCCACTACAAGGCGAAAACGATGCCGAAATTCGTGGTCGCGACTTGGCAACAGGTCTTCCAAAGACAATCGTTGTTACGGCTGCTGAAATTCGCAAAGCACTTGAAGAGCCTGTCAATCAGATTGTTAACGCAGTCAAGGCAACTCTTGATAAGTGCCCACCAGAACTCTCTTCAGATCTCATGGATCGCGGAATCGTTCTTACTGGTGGAGGAGCGCTTCTTAAGGGCCTCGACGAAAGACTTCGTAAAGAGACCGGAATGCCAATTCACATCGCAGATCGTCCACTTGATGCAGTTGTTGAAGGCTCCGGTAAGTGCATTGAAGAGTTCGAAGCCCTTGAAAAGGTTTTGATCTCCGAGCCTCGTCGATAGGTAGTCCCAAGTGCGCTACGGCGGCGACAACCGTGGTCGCTTACTTATCATCGTATTAATTGTCACCTCGCTATTTTTAATCACTCTTGATTTGCGCGGTGTGCAAGTAATCGAAGGTTTGCGCACTGGAACTCAAACAGCAATTACACCCGTTCAAAAAGCGGGTTCATGGGCAATTTCCCCATTCCGTAATTTTCTCTCAGATGTCACAAGCCTCGGACGCACGCGCAACAAGATTGAAAAGTTGCAAGCCGAGAACGATAAATTGCGCCTTACCTTGCAGAACCGTAAGAATGCAGATGCTCTCTTAAAGCAGTTAAAGGGCGTTCTGGATCTCGCTGGAACCGCTGGCTATAAAGTTGTTGGCGCAAAGGTTATTTCACAGGGATCGACTACATCATTTACTCAATCAATTTCTATTGATGTGGGCTCCAACTCTGGCGTGCGCAGCAATATGACAGTTCTTTCTAGCTACGGAATAGTCGGCGTCGTTAAGTATGTCTATCCAAATAGCGCACTTGTGCAGTTGGCATCTGACCCAGCATTTCGAATCGGTGCACGCATTGCCGGGTCGCAGCAGATCGGAATCTTGAGCGGACAGGGCACTCGCCGTGGCGTTCTACAACTTCTCGATAACCGCACTCAGATTAAGAAGGGCGACGTTATTCTGGCTCGCGGCAGCCAAGGTGGCAGACCGTTTGTACCAGGTGTGCCTATCGGATCTGTCGTAGATGTTGATAACTCACCAGGTGCTGTTACTCAAACCGCTGATGTGAAGTTTTATACTAATTTCTCAACTCTTGGAGTTGTGGCAGTCGTAGTTTCTGGTGAAGGCGCTGATCCACGCGATGCGCTCGTTCCACCAAAACCAATTCCAACGCCAATTCCAACTGTGACTGTATTCGTCACGCCGTCACCGAGCCCAACTAGTTAAGCGACTTTAGCCATGTCACTGCGCAGTTTCCTTTACTCAGCTCCAGTCTTTCTCACTGTCTTTCTCTTGCAAGAAGCTGCTGTCACACAACTTCGTCTTCCACTTGGAGGCTTCAATTTACTTTTAATCGTGGCTCTTATTTGGGCTGCGCTCAGCACTCCAGAAATTGGAGCGCTCACAGGTTTTGGTGCAGGAATTGCCATGGATCTTTCGCAGAGTTCACTCGGCCCGATGGGGCAATGGACTTTGGTATTGACTATTGCCTGCCTCACTGTGGCATTTCTTGGATATGGCGATGACAATATTCGAGCCAATCCCATCAATATTGTCTTACTGACAACAGTTGGAGTTGTTGCAGCTCGCATCGTCTATCTCGTCTTTGGAGTTCTTTTAGGTGAGGAGGCAGGAAGCCTGCAGAGTATTTTCTGGAGCATTGCCGGTTCTGCATTCTGGACAGCGATTGTCTCTCCATTGGTTCTGAAGGTAATTTCTTACATTCATGCAAATGTCTTTGGATTGAGTTCACGAATATGAATCAACGTGCTCGCCTCAGTTTGCTCGTCACACAAATCTTCTTTGCAAGTTTGATGTTCGCTCTCTTTGGGCGCCTCTTCTATCTACAAATTGCTGCAGGTCCTGTCTATCGCGACGCCGCTCTCAGTATTCAAAGCCGTGATGTTGTAACTCCTGCCAACCGTGGCTTTATCGTTGATTCTTCTGGTGTTCCGCTAGCGCTCAATAAAGTGGGCTTAGCGATTACTGTAGATAGAACCAAGATCGATAAGTTGCCGGATAAAGGTGAAGCGGTCATTCGGGACCTGGTGGGATTGCTTGGCCTTGATTACGCCGACGTCTGGCAGCGCACTCGCTTGTGCGGAGAACTTCCCGTAGGAAAGAAAGCGGGATGCTGGACTGGCTCACGTTTTCAACCAATTCCGATTACCAAAGAAGCTGATCCGCAGCTTGCACTGCGCATCGTCGAGCGTTCAGATCGCTATCCAGGTGTAACTGCCTCGCCAGTTGCTATCAGAAGCTATCCAGAAAATTTGGGCCTCAACGGGGGACATGTACTTGGTTATGTAGGTCCATTGACTGAAGAAGATTTATCTGGCGCAAATGGAAGAACCTATTTCCGCTCTGAATCCATTGGTAAAGCGGGACTTGAAGTCATGTATGACTCATATCTGCGTGGAGTTCCGGGCATCAAGACATTTATTGTTGATCGCAAAGAGGCGGTTACAACAACGCGTAAGAACACACAGCCAACTCCTGGTTCTCATCTCGTCACAAGCCTTGATATGCGTTTGCAGGCAGCCTCAGAAAAAGCGTTGGCCGATGCGGTAAAGCGCGCACGTGGACTCGGCTTTCCGGCAGATGGTGGAGCAGCGATTGTGATGGATGTGCGAAATGGTCAGGTACTGGCACTTGCATCCCACCCCACCTTTGATCCCAACGCATTTGAACGGGGCCTCAGCGTTGAGCAAGCCAACAACTTGTTCAGTGAGAAAACTGGAGTTCCAGCGCTTAACAGAGTGTTGCAAGGACTCTACGCACCCGCATCAACCTTTAAAGCAGTTTCACTTGTAGCGGCAGCAAATGCAGGTTATGACTTAACGAAGAACTATGCCTGCCCATCAGAGGTTCAAGTAGGTACTCGCGCATTTAGAAACTTCGAAGGTAAAGCGCAGGGCACCATCTCCATGAAGAAGGCGATGGCTATTTCTTGCGACACAATTTGGTATCAGATTGCCTATGACGAATGGGTGCGCGATGGTGGACTTCGTCCAAAGTCAGATGCAAATGATTATTTCTTTAACGCTGCTAAGCGCTTTCAGATTGGCGTAAAGACTGGGGTAGATCTACCTTCGGAATCTGCCGGACGCCTGGCCGACCGTCAGTGGCGCAAGGATTGGTATAGCCAGAACAAGGATTACTACTGCAACTACAAAGAGCGCACCAAGAAATCTCAGCAGACCCCCTTCTTACTCGAACTTGCTCGAGAGAATTGCTTAGATGGCGACAAGATTCGAGCAGGAGATGCGGTCAACTTCTCCATTGGCCAAGGAGACACCGTCATTACTCCGATTAAGTTGGCTCAGATGTATGCAGCGATTGCCAATGGTGGAACTATCTGGAAGCCAACAGTTGCCAAGGCGATTGTGAAATCTGATGGCACTGTTGTGAAGAAATTCGGTTCAGAAAACCTCGGAGATATCGGAGTAGACCCTGTAACGCTCAAGCTCTTGCAAGAATCTCTCCACGAAGTCACTCTTACCGGAACTTCTGCAGGTGTCTTTAGCGGCTTCCCAGTGCAAACATCTGGAAAGACTGGAACGGCGCAGGTATTTGGAAGAAATCCAAATGGAACTTTGAAGTCAGATACATCTTGGTATGCCGCATACGCTCCAACTCAGAATCCGCGTTATGCCGTTGTGATGATGGTGAGCCAAGGTGGATTCGGCGCCAGCACTTCAGGTCTAGGTGTTAGAAACATCTTTGAAGCGCTCTTCGGAGTTCAAGGCCGTGTTGTAAAACCAGAGCTTGCACTCTTCCCGCAAGGTAAGCCACCAACGAAGTTGCCACGTATTTCACCTGCGACAAAACCGAAACCGTCTATTCTCAACCCAGGCAAAGCAGTCAGTACTAGCCCAACTCCTAAGGCGGTAGCGAAGAGATGAGTACCTTCCTCAATCGCAATCCTTACCGCCGCGCACATAGACCATCCTTCTTCGCGGGCTTTGATCCAATTCTGACTGCGGCTGTTGGAGCACTCCTCGTTATCGGAACCTTGTTGGTCTATGCCGCAACGCGGGATTGGTATTCAGCAAACGGTTTAGATCCTGAGTATTACCTCAAACGTCACGTCATCAATATTGTGATTGGTATTGCTCTTGCGTGGGGAACAACGATTATTGATTATCGATTGCTGCGCGCCTACAC
>CAZHPQ010000047.1:0-7307 GCA_964533845.1 uncultured Candidatus Planktophila sp. | reverse complement strand
GGCGAAGTTGTAGAAGTGCAGTTAAAGCCAACCTTTATCTGGCATTACGGCGATGGGGTTATCTACCCAACTCGCAAAGTAGGCGCTCCTTACCCAGATGGCGAGATTCAACATAGCTACACAAATCCAGGCCATTACTTGATTGAGCTGATCACTATCTGGAGCGGTGAATTCACGGTGCAGGGCGTTAAGGCTCGTATTCCCGGCGATATCAAAACAGTTTCGGTTCTGCCCATCACCGTTGTTGCAGCTCCCAGTCGCTTTACCCCACCCGTCAACTACATCCGCTAACGAAAGGCTTATATGACAACACTTACCTCACCTCATGATCTCCTTGCTGCAATTCCCTTTCTGATTGGCTATCACCCAGAAAACTCTTTAGTGCTGGTGGCGCTCAAAGATGACACCGTTGGAATGGCGCTGCGCGTTGATATGCCCACTGATATCGCACTTGAAAGTTATGACTTACTAGCATCCCATTTTCAGCGCGAGGCAGCAGATGCCGCGCTAGTTGTGGCCTATGTTGATTCGCAGACTGACCCAGAGCCAGTTCTTATCAATACTTCAGCAGCGCTCTTACGAGCAGGTATTTCAATAAAGGAATCTCTTATCGTCTCGGATGGTCGTTATCGCTCGATGCTCTGTCACGATTCTGAGTGCTGCCCACCGCTTGGTAGCCCAATTCCTGATATCGATTCATCGCGGATCGCCGCCGAACATGTGATTGCGGGCCACCCCATGCCTTTCGCCAACGTTTCAGGTTTGGTGCAATCGATTGCGGCGCTGCCTACGGCGATGGAAGAGCGTTGGCAGCGTGAAGTACAGACATTCTGGGTTGAAAGCGACTCTGAGAATCTGCTCGACCTACAACGCGATGGCGCAACTGCGGTTATTGATTTAGCTGGTGAATACACCCAAGGACGCGGCGCCGAAGATCGCGAATTAACAGCACGTGTCATTGGCCGAATCAGCGATATTCAGGTGCGTGACTTTGCGCTGGGTAGCCATAACGCTGAGACAGCAGATGCGTATTGGCAGATGTGGCGCGAACTCTTGCTGATTGCACCTCGTGGATTTGTGGCACCGATTGCATCAATCTTTGCCGCCCTTGCCTACGAACGAGGCGAAGGAGCGCTGGCCCATAAGGCGCTTGATCGAGCGCTGGCCGATGATGATCGTTATTCGCTTGCGCTCTTGCTCCGTCGCGTATTCACCGCGGGATGGCCGCCGCAATCCTTTAGCGCGATGCGGGCCGAGCTCCACCCAAAAGTTGTCGCCGGAATCTTCGGGTAATATTTGCGCTAGGTCACGAGTTCTCATTGATAGCCCCGGCTGATGAGACGGCAACCCTCCACCGCGGCGGGGTGCTCCGGGTGACGACCAGGCAGGTGCACTCACGGTGTAACTGCAAGTGCGTGAAGGATTTATAGGCGATGAGCAGAACACCTAACTACAACGTCACAGGTGCATGGCTGGAAGGCGATGATCCAGGTGAACGTCAGTTCATCAAGATTGGTTATCTCCTTTTAGAAAATGGCGAAACTCTTCCTGATATCACGATCGCGTATCAGAGTTGGGGCACGCTCAATAAAGATAAATCAAATGCAATTTTGATTAACCACGCCATGACTGGTTGGTCAGATGTCACTGGTTGGTGGCCACAGATGGTCGGCCCAGGGCTGCCCTTTGATACCGATAAATATTTTGTGGTCTGTCCTAACGTTATTGGTGGCTGCCAGGGATCTACGGGGCCTTCATCGATTGCACCAGACGGAAAACGTTACGGTTCGCGCTTTCCTATCATCACTATCCGCGACATGGTCAACGCCGAAGTGGCCTTTAGTAACGCACTCGGAATTCAAAAGTACGCACTTGCTGTCGGGCCTTCTCTTGGTGGAATGCGCTCGCTGGAATGGGCGGTGCAGCTTCCTGATCGCGTCGGCGCTATCTGCACCATTGGTTCATCTGCTGTAGCCACAGGAGATCAAATCGGAACAGCAGCAATTCAAATTCGCGCCATTAAATCCGACCCTCATTTTCACGGTGGGGATTACTACGAGAAAGAGCGCGGACCAGTTGAAGGTATGGGTATTGCCCGTCGTATCGCTCACCTGACCTACCGCACCGAATCTGAAATGGATGTGCGCTTTGGTCGCCAACTTCAAGGCGATGACACTGGCCGCTACGCCGTTGAGTCTTACCTCGACCACCAAGCGAGCAAATTGGCTAAGAGATTTGATGCAAATACCTATATCGCGCTGACTGATGCCATGAATTCTCACGATATTGGCCGAGACCGCGGGGGAGTCGTCAAAGCCCTTGAGAGCATCACCGTTCCGACCATCGTGGTCTCAATTGATACCGATCGCCTCTTCCCACCTCGACTTCAGGTTGAGATTTCTGAGCTCGTGCCGACCGCAGAGCCCCCAATTGTCATCAGTTCTGACTTCGGACACGACGGATTCTTGGTCGAAGCCGAGGCGATGGGCGATGCGATTCGGCGCGCGTTGCACGTTGCAGGTACAATATAGGTATTGCTTCGAGCGGTTCGAAGAACAGGTAAGTAAAAACAAACCAAAGGACAATTGTGGCTGTATTTAGTGCGCTCAAAAACAAGGCAAAAGGCAAGAAGGCTGCCCCTGCTAAGAAGGCGGTAGCTAAAAAAGCGGTAGCGAAGAAAGCAGCTCCTGCAAAGAAGGCCGTTGCAAAGAAAGCGCCCGCAAAGAAGGCCGCTCCTGTTAAGAAAGCTGCACCTGTTAAGAAGCCCGTCAAGATTGAAGTAAAGAAAGATCTCACCGCTAAAGAGGTACAGCAACTCGTAGATCTGAAAAACCTAGTTGCTCGCCATAATGAAATTGTCGCAACCCTTGCCGCAAGCGGAATCGACAACTATCGCAAAGCGGTTAAGAAAGAATTTATGGCGCTGGCTCAAGAAGCCCGTCAATTAGATGTAGAAATTCCAGAAGCTACCGAAAAGGCTCGCAAGGCAGGACTTGGTTCACCAAGTCGCATCTTGTCCAAGGCTCAGCTTGCCATGATTGCGCCGAAAGAAGAGCCAAAGGTTGCAGAAGCTGCACCTGCAAAGGGTGGCAAGGCTGCAGTTGTTCTTGATGAAGATGGCAATGAAATAGTTGTCGAAGAAGTCGAACTCGAAGATGTCGAAACTCTGATCGCAGAAGTAGCTGAAATCATTGATGCTGAGGCAGACGGTAAAGATCAGCCACGAGTGGTCTCACTGACCGATGAATCAAAGAATGAAGAAGGCTCATTTATCCTCCTCGACTCTGATGCAGAAGAAGAGGAAGAAGATAAGAACGAACGCGAAAAGCATAAGAAAGATCTCAAGAATGTAAATCTCGTTCTTGAAGCTATCAACGGCAAGATCCAGGGCGTTGAGCATGCTCCTAAGCACAATATTGATCAGGCCGAAGCGAAGGCGCTGACCTTTAAACAGATTCAACAGCAGTTTGCAATGAATACCTTTAATGAGAAATCTGCCAAGTTAATTGCAGAGGCTGTCTCTCAGGGCTACCTCAAGAACCTTGAAGATCTGCAGTACTTCTTCAATGAACAGGCCAAGTTTATTCAAACGGAAATCAAGCGCCTCCCGCCTGAACAGACCGTTCTTACTGCAGGTGCAACTGCAGACCCAGTAAAGGATTACCTCAAGCAGATTGGTCGCGTTGCGCTGCTTAATGCAGAGCTTGAAGTTGAACTTGCGACTCGCGTTGAAGCAGGTCTCTTTGCCGAAGAGAAGCTAAAAAATGAGAAGAAGCTAGATAAGAAGCTCAAGCGCGAACTTGAGTGGATCGTTGAAGATGGAAAGCGCGCCAAGAACCACTTGCTCGAAGCAAACCTTCGTCTCGTAGTTTCTCTTGCAAAGCGTTACACCGGTCGCGGCATGCTCTTCCTTGACTTAATTCAAGAAGGAAACCTCGGCCTTATTCGCGCCGTTGAAAAGTTTGACTACACAAAGGGTTATAAGTTCTCGACCTACGCAACTTGGTGGATCCGTCAGGCCATTACACGTGCGATGGCTGACCAGGCCCGCACCATCCGTATTCCAGTACACATGGTTGAAGTCATCAACAAGCTTGCTCGCGTCCAGCGCCAGATGTTGCAAGACCTTGGCCGCGAACCAACACCAGAGGAGCTCGCTAAAGAACTTGATATGACACCTGAAAAGGTTGTTGAAGTTCAGAAGTACGGCCGCGAGCCAATCTCGCTCCACACACCACTCGGTGAAGAAGGCGACTCTGAATTCGGTGATTTGATTGAAGATTCTGAGGCAGTGAAGCCAGAAGAGTCAGTGACCTTCACAATCTTGCAGGAGCAGTTGATGCAGGTCCTTGGTGGCCTCACCAACCGCGAAGCAGATGTGATTAAGGCTCGCTATGGACTCACCGATGGCCAACCAAAGACTCTCGATGAAATCGGCAAGGTTCATGGCGTAACTCGTGAACGTATCCGTCAGATTGAATCAAAGACGATGTCGAAGCTGCGCCACCCATCACGTTCGCAATCACTACGCGATTACCTCGACTAAGAGTTAGTTACACGTGAGCGACGCAAAGGCCTTCGTCAATCCCAAGAGCGGATCTATCCGTATCACTGGGGTAGTAGATATGGTCGATGCCGATGGCAACGTGATTGAAACCATTGAGAACCCAAAGTTCTGTGGTTGCGGTCAATCAAAAGAAAAACCCTTATGCGATGGTTCGCATAAGGGTTTAACTCAAAACCAATAAGTTATTTAGTCTCGACGAGCTTCTCTGATTCATCTTGAATCTTTGCGGCTACCGTCTTGAGCTTTTCAGCATATTCCTTGCCGTGATGTGCACAGAAAAGAAGTTCTCCGCCTGCAAGTAGCGTGGCACGGACATAAGCCTGTGCACCGCAACGATCGCAACGATCGAGTGCATTAAGAGGTGTGGATTCGAGGATTACTTGCTCGGTCATCGCGCTCTCCGTTCACTTAGGTGGGAAGTTCTTGTACATCTATGGAACATCATGCCAGTTCTCTTTATTCCCCGCTCGGTAAATTTGATTGAAAAATCGTCAAATTAGGGCTACATCACAGAGGGATATCTATATCTAGGGCTCTTCGGCGCGTTTACCCAGATGCAAACCATTTGCTGGCTAACCTTTGCCACCGTGGCCGACGAATTGAACTTCACCCCTGAGGCGGATTCTCAAGATAGCTATACCGCTAAAGACCTGGCCGTTCTTGAAGGTCTTGATGCCGTTCGCAAGCGCCCAGGTATGTATATCGGCTCTACTGATTCTCGCGGACTGCAGCACTGCCTCTGGGAAATCATCGATAACTCTGTTGACGAAGCTTTGGCTGGACACTGCAAGAAGATCGAAATCAATCTCGAGGCAGATGGTTCAGTAGAAGTTCACGACGATGGTCGTGGAATTCCAGTGGATAAAGAACCGAAGACAGGCCTTACTGGTGTAGAAGTTGTTATGACTAAGTTGCACGCTGGCGGAAAATTCGGTGGCGGTTCATATGCAGCATCCGGCGGTCTGCACGGTGTTGGTGCATCAGTGGTAAATGCTCTGGCTGAACGCCTTGATGTTGAAGTTGACCGTAACGGCAAGATTTACTGGATGTCATTTAAGCGCGGAGTAGCAGGTGTCTTCGATGGTGATGGCCCAAAGGCTGAGTTCACTCCGCAATCAGGTCTTCGCACAATCGGAAAGATTTCTGCCAAGGTCACCGGTACTCGTACCAAGTGGTGGTCAGATCGCCAGATTTTCTTAAAGGATGCCGAGCTAGATTTAGAAGATATCTATGCACGTGCGCGCCAGACATCATTTTTGGTTCCTGGTCTTTCCATTACCGTCAACGATAACCGCAAGAAAGAGAAGACCTCGCAGGTCTTCTTCCATAAAGGCGGAATCTCTGAATACTGCGACTTCTTGCAACCAGATGCTCCCGTAGGTGAAGTAATTCGAATCTACGGTAGTGGCCATTACCAAGAGACAGTTCCAGTTCTCGATGAAAAGGGCCATATGGTCTCAACTGATGTTGAGCGCGATATGGAAGTTGATATCGCGATGAAGTGGGGCACTGGCTTTGATACCACCTTACGTTCATTTGTGAACATCATTGCAACCCCTAAGGGAGGCACACACGTACTTGGCTACGAGCGCGCCATTACTAAAGCATTTAACGAAGCGATGCGTAACGCCGGCATCTTGAAGAAGAATGAAGCAGATGTCATTAAAGACGACGTCATGGAAGGCCTCACCGCTGTCGTCACAGTACGCATGTCCGAGCCACAGTTTGAAGGTCAGACGAAGGAAGTTCTTGGAACAGCAGCTGCTACCAAGATTGTCTCGGCAGTTGTTGCAGATAAGTTAAAAGAATTCTTTGCCACCACCCGCCGTATTGATAAGGCAAATGGCAAGTTGATTATGGAGAAGATTGCTGGTGCATCCCGCACACGTATCAGCGCCCGCGCCCATAAAGATCTACAGCGCCGCAAGAACGCTCTCGAATCTTCATCTCTTCCAACCAAGCTCTCTGATTGCCGCTCAGAAGATGTCACTCGCACTGAACTCTTTATCGTGGAAGGTGATTCCGCACTCGGCACAACTAAGGCAGCACGTAACTCTGAATTCCAGGCGATTCTTCCGATCCGCGGCAAGATTCTTAATGTGCAGAAGGCTTCACTTTCACAGATGCTCGATGATAAAGAGTGCGGCTCAATCATTCAGGTTATTGGTGCAGGCTCTGGTAAATCATTTGAACTCGACGAAGCTCGTTATGGCCGCGTCATTTTGATGTCAGATGCTGATGTTGATGGTGCTCATATTCGCTGCCTTCTTCTGACCTTGATGTATCGCTACATGCGCCCGATGCTCGATGCTGGTCGCGTCTTTGCAGCAATCCCACCGCTTCACCGCATTGAAACCATGGGCGGTGGCGGCAAAAAGGGTGAGTACATCTACACCTACTCAGATGATGAGATGAAGAAGGTCACTGCAGATTTACGTAAGAACGGTAAGAAGTGGAAAGAACCGATCCAGCGTTACAAAGGCCTTGGCGAGATGGATGCAGATCAGCTCCGTGAAACCACAATGGATCCAGATGCACGTACCCTTCGCCGCATCACAGTTCCCGATGCTGAGGCTGCCGAGCGTATGTTTGAGCTTTTGATGGGCTCAGATGTAGCCCCACGTAAAGAATTTATTGCAACAGCTGAAATCGATCGCGAACAGATCGACGCCTAATTAATCTCGACTGACTAGTCGATACTGACGAGGTCGAAATACTCTTCTTTCCAGATATCTTCATC
>CAZHPQ010000046.1:4243-8014 GCA_964533845.1 uncultured Candidatus Planktophila sp. | reverse complement strand
CAGATTGCTGATGCTCTGGTTGAAATCTTGAATCCCATGGGCGTTATCGTGATTATTGATTGCGAACACCTTTGTATGTCTATGCGTGGTGTGCGCAAATCTCAAGCTCGCACAACAACTTCGGCAGTACGTGGAGTACTACGTGATGCCACAACTCGAGCTGAAGCTATTAGCTTAATAACGAATCGATAGCTGCCATGTTGGTCATGGGAATCCTCAACGTTACGCCAGATTCGTTTGCTGACGGCGGTTTAAACTTCGACACTCAAATCGCAATTGCTCGCGGATTTGAAATGATTGATGAGGGCGTAGACATTATTGATGTCGGTGGTGAATCCACGCGCCCAGGAGCAGATCGAGTTTCTGAAGAGGAAGAACAGGCTCGCGTATTGCCAGTCATTCGTGCACTAGCTGAAAGTAATGTGGATATTAGTATCGACACAATGCGAGCTAGCACTGCTCGGTTAGCTGTCGAAGCAGGTGCCAGCATTGTTAATGATGTCAGTGGAGGAGCAGCCGACCCAGATATGTTTGCAACTGTG
This sequence comes from uncultured Candidatus Planktophila sp., assembly GCA_964533845.1. GTDB lineage: Bacteria > Actinomycetota > Actinomycetes > Nanopelagicales > Nanopelagicaceae > Planktophila. The sequence goes on along the minus strand of CAZHPQ010000046.1, from coordinate 7,472 downwards.
GCTGAACTTGGCTGCAAATACACCTTGATGCATTGGCGTGGACATTCCAAAGATATGAATACAAAAGCTGTTTATGGCGATGTAGTAGTCGAGGTGATTGCAGAGGTCACCATGCAGTTGGATAAAGCTCTTGCTGCCGGAATTAGGCGCGAGAACATTATTCTTGATCCGGGAATTGGTTTTGCTAAGGATCCTGAACATAACTGGGAAATCCTCAATCGCATCGAGGAATTTGTTGCACTTGGCTATCCGGTCCTGATTGGACATTCACGTAAGCGCTTCTTAGGTGGAGATAGCCCTGATGATCGCGAAGAGGCAACAGTCTCTGTAACTCAGTCATTGGTCGGAAAAGGAATCTGGGGAGTCAGGGTTCATGGCGTGAAAGCCAACGTTGAGGTAGCGAAAAAATGAGCGATCGCATCAACCTTAAAGGGATTTGGGGTTTTGGATATCACGGGGTCTTTGATCACGAAGCGAAGAATGGTCAAGATTTCTTCGTTGACTTAGAGATAACTTTGGATTTATCAAAGGCAAGTAGAACCGATGATTTAGCTGACACCATCGACTACGGAGCACTGACTGATTTAGTTGTTGAAGAGATTACCGGTGAGCGAGTGCAGTTGATTGAAAGGTTGGCCGGCAGAATTGCAGACCGAATTAAATCGAAGCATCCAGAAATCACCTCAATAGAAGTAACTGTTCATAAACCCAAAGCGCCCGTCTCTTCAGAGGTAGCAGATATTTCGGTAACAATCACGCGATGAAGGCTGTAGTTGCCCTAGGCGCAAATATTGGAAGTCCTCGCGAGCAGATGGATTTAGCAGTAGCTCTGCTACGTGAAGCAACTGAGGTAAAGGCTGTCTCAAGTTATTTTGTTACTAAGCCTGTCGGCGGCCCAGAACAACCCGATTATCTAAATGCAGTGTGCATCCTTGAATCTGAACTACCTGCGCTCGATTTACTCGCAGTTCTGCAAGGAATTGAGAAGAGTTTAGGAAGAGAGCGAACTGTGCAGTGGGGTCCAAGAACAATTGATCTGGACCTTATTCAATATGGTTCACTCTTAAGCGCTTCTACTGAACTTGAACTTCCACACCCACGTGCACACGAAAGACGATTTGTCCTTGAACCCTGGTTTGAGATTGAGCCAGATGCAATTCTGCTTACACACGGGAAGATTTCTGATCTTTTGGAGCAATTGCCGTAACGCCTTAGAATTAGTTCACTGCCTGCCCGGTACCTGAAAGGACTGGAGCCATGAAAGTAGTAACAAGTGCGCAAGAGCTTCCTTCTGCCTGCGCATTTGTACCAACTATGGGAGCGCTCCATGCGGGCCATGCATCATTGTTTACCTTAGCCAAGAGTTACTCTGAAAATGTGGTCGCAAGTATTTTTGTTAACCCACTGCAATTTGAGAGCGCGCGAGATTTAGCGCTCTACCCACGCACACCAGATGTTGATATTGAGATTGCAGAAGCTGCAGGCGTAACACATCTATGGCTACCGAATTTTCACGAAATCTATCCCGAAGGGTTTACAACGCTATCTGCTGGGCCGATTGGTGATATTTATGAAGGCGCATCTCGTCCTGGACACTTTGATGGAGTGGTCACTGTTGTGCGTCGCTTCTTTGATTTACTCAAACCGAAGTACGCAATCTTTGGCGAGAAAGATTTTCAACAACTATTTCTAATCAAGACGATTGCAGCTGGCGTAGAGATAGTCACTGCGCCAACCTTTCGTGAGCCAGATGGAATGGCCGCCTCATCTCGCAATACGCGATTGACAGAAGAGGGAAGAAAAGCGGCTACCGTAATTTTCAGTGCTCTTAAGGAGGCGAGCTCAGAAGATCAACTGCGCCAACTCTTGTCCAAAGAGCCGCTCTTTCAACTCGACTACGCTGACTTTATCGATGAAGTTGATTTCACTCACGCTCAACCTGGTACTCAGAACGTTCGAGCGATAGTCGCTGGCTGGATAAATGGAGTCCGTTTGATTGACAATATGCGAATGGAATCACGCGCATGAAGCTTTTAGCCCCTTCACCAGGATGGACTGCGCGCGCTGACGTAATAGTCGTAGGTTCAGGAATCGCAGGTCTTACAACTGCGTTGCAATGTCGCACATATGGTTTATCAGTTCTTCTTGTCACTAAAGCTAGCGTTGACGAAGGTTCAACTAAGTGGGCACAAGGTGGAATCGCTGCAGCCCTTGGTGATGGAGATTCACCCGAAGCGCATGAGAAAGACACTCTTGTTGCAGGTGCAGGACTCTGTGATGTTGATGCGGTGCGAGTTCTTGTTACTGAAGGGCCAGAGGCGGTTCGCAAACTAATCGAACGTGGCGCAATCTTTGATAAAGAAGCAAGTGGTGAGATTGCACTTACTCGTGAAGGTGGACATTTAAGAAACCGCATTCTCCATGCAGGAGGGGATGCAACTGGAGCAGAAGTTTCACGTGCGCTGCTGGCTGCAGTCCAAAATGATCCTGAAATAGAAGTAGTAGAACATGCTCTTGTCTTAGACGCACTCAAGAACGATATCGGCGAAGTCTGTGGAGTTACCTTGCACGTGATTGGTGCAGGAAGCCGAGACGGCGTCGGTCGTGCACTCGGTCGAGCCGTAGTTCTTGCAACTGGTGGTTTAGGCCAGGTATTCGCGCAAACTACCAATCCATCTGTATCAACCGGTGACGGAGTTGCACTTGCACTACGAGCCGGCGCCAAAGTTGCTGATGTGGAATTTATTCAATTCCACCCGACAGTCTTGTGGTTAGGTGATAACTCTGAAGGCCAACAACCGTTGATTAGCGAAGCGGTTCGTGGTGAAGGCGCCTACTTACTCGACCATGCTGGCGAGAGATTTATGAAGGATATTCATCCGCTTGCAGAGTTAGCTCCGCGAGATGTTGTTGCAATCTCAATTATGCGAGTAATGAATAAGACAAAGAAGCATCACGTCTGGCTTGATGTCAGACACCTAGAAGGATTCCAAGAGCGCTTTCCAACTATTTATGCCTCGTGCATTTCACACGGAATTAATCCACTTAAAGAGCTAATTCCTGTTGCACCTGCTTCGCACTATGCATCAGGAGGCGTTCGCGTAGATCTCGATGGTCGTACAAGTGTGGCCGGGCTTTATGCCTGTGGTGAAACTGCATGTTCTGGAGTGCACGGTGCCAATCGCCTTGCCTCTAACTCTCTTCTAGAAGGCCTGGTCTTTAGTGCACG
>CAZHPQ010000046.1:0-4143 GCA_964533845.1 uncultured Candidatus Planktophila sp. | reverse complement strand
ACAAGTGATTTATGGAAGAAGCGCATTGTGCAGCAGTTAGATCAGACTGGGTATTGGACCAGCGGGTATCAGGAAGTAGGTAAGCCATGATTGATCAAGATTTGATTAAGCGCGCACTTGCAGAAGATCTACAAGGTGGTGAAGACATCACCTCTGTGGCAACAGTGTCCGGCATCGAAAAAGTTGTCGCTGATTTTGTGGCGCGCAAAGCTGGAGTTATCGCAGGAATTGAGATGGCAAAAGCTGTTTTGGTTGAAGTTGGTCTCACAGATATATCTGTCCTAGTTCAAGATGGCACACACGTTGAAGCAGGCGCACTCCTGTTGACTGTCCGAGGCGATACACGCGCGATTTTGCTGGCAGAACGCACCGCACTTAACTTCCTTGGACATTTAAGTGGAATTGCAACCCTCACTCGTCGTTGGGTAGATGAGGTTGCAGGTACTCAATGTGCAATTCGCGATACCCGTAAGACAACTCCAGGGATGCGACAGCTAGAAAAGTACGCAGTGCGTATGGGTGGCGGAACAAATCACCGCATGTCTCTTAGTGATGCTGCGCTGATTAAAGATAATCACATCGCCGCAGCCGGTGGTGTAGTTGCCGCCTTCTCGCAAGTACGTGCGAAATTTCCAAACGCACCGATTGAGATCGAGGTGGATACCCTCGATCAGTTAAAAGACGTTCTTCCTCTTAAACCTGACTTAGTCTTGCTCGACAATATGAGTCCACAGCAATGTGCAGAGGCTGTGGCAATCGCTGCGGGCAGCTGCAAGTTAGAAGCATCCGGTGGAATTTCGCTAGAAAATGCCAAGTCATATGCGCTCTCTGGAGTTGATTTCTTGGCAATCGGAGCGCTGACACATAGCGCACCTGTACTTGATATTGGTCTAGATCTGAGAGTGGAGTAGCAATGCTATTAACAATCGATGTCGGAAACACAAACACCGTCCTTGGAATCTTTGAAGGCAAAGATTTGGTGAAGTCTTGGCGAGTTAAAACCGACCCACGTACAACAGCCGATGAATTGTGGTTGCAATACAGCGCACTCACTAGCGGATATTCACTTACTGGACTTTCCATCTGCTCAACAGTCCCCGCAACGCTGCGTGAGCTACGCACAATGATGGCTGAGTACTTTCAACACATTCCAACAACAATTGTTGAACCAGGAACGAAGACTGGTGTGCAATTGCTCGTTGATAATCCAAAGGAAATTGGCGCAGATAGAATCGTCAACACGCTTGCCGCGCATACTCTCTTTGGTGGTCCGGCCATTGTGGTCGACTTTGGAACTTCTACAAATCTTGATGTTGTCTCACCTAAAGGTGAATTTCTTGGGGGAGCGCTTGCACCGGGTATTGAAATCTCAGTTGATGCTCTGGCAGCGCGCGCTGCGCAGCTTCGCAAAGTTGAATTAGTGCGTCCTAAGAGCGTAATTGGTAAGAACACAGTTGAAGCACTGCAATCTGGAACAATCTTTGGATTTGCTGGCCAAGTAGATGGATTAGTTGAGCGCATCATTGATGAATTGGCGCAGAGCTACGAAGCAACCCCCACAGTGATTGCAACTGGTGGTCTTGCGCCGCTGATCATTGGCGTAGCTGAAACTATTGATGAACATGAGCCAGATTTGACGCTAATTGGACTTCGCCTGATACACGAAAAGAACATCGCTTAGTCGTGCAGGGGTAGACTCCTCGCACTATGACAGCTGAGAACACGCCTGCGCCAGAGGATGACCTACCCGAGCAACTTCGGATTCGTCGCGAGAAGCGCACCAACCTTATTGAGCGTGGAATTGAGCCATATCCAGTCGCAGTAGCGCGTACTAAGTCGCTAAAAGAGATTCGCGATAAGTATGTAGACCTAGAAGTTGATGTTGCTACTGGAGATACCGAAAGTCTTACTGGACGAATTATCTTTAAGCGCGATACCGGCAAACTCTGTTTTGCAACGCTACGAGAAGGCGATGGCACAGAGTTGCAAGCGATGTTATCGCTCGACAAGGTAGGACAAGAATCTCTTGATGCGTGGAAGTCAGATATCGATTTGGGTGACATCGTCTCTGTAACTGGCGAAATCATTACCTCAAAGCGTGGCGAACTTTCAATTTTGGCAACTTCTTGGGCACTTGCATCAAAGTCGCTCCGCCCGCTGCCAAATGATCACAAACCAATGTCAGAAGAGACTCGCGTTCGTATGCGTTATGTTGATCTGATTGTCCGCCCAGAGGCCCGCAGCGCTGCACGTATGCGCCCGACTGTGATGCGTTCACTGCGCGAAACTTTTAACAACCAAGAGTTCATTGAGGTAGAAACACCAATGCTGCAGGTGATGCATGGTGGAGCTGCAGCTCGTCCATTTAAAACTTTCAGCAATGCCTATGACATGGATTTGTATATGCGCATTGCACCCGAGCTTTTTCTTAAAAGATGTGTAGTCGGTGGTATTGAGCGAGTATTTGAGATTAATCGTAACTTCCGAAATGAAGGTGCCGATTCCTCGCATTCACCAGAGTTTGCAATGGTTGAGTCATATATGGCGTATGGAGATTGGCGCTCGATTGCAGATGTCACTCGCTCACTCATTCAAAATGCTGCGATGGCGGTAGCAGGTTCGCATGTTGTGACACATTACGACGGACGCCAAGCAGATCTTGGTGGCACCTGGAAAGAGATTTCACTCTATGACGCAATCTCTGAAGGTGTTGGCGAGCAGGTAACGGCGCTTACTTCTATGGATGACCTCAAGAAGATTGCCACCAAACTTGGTATGAAGATTGACCCTAAGTGGGTTACTGGCAAGCTCGCCGAGGAAATCTTTGAGCACGTTGCGCAAGATAGGTTAATCGAGCCAACATTTGTGATGGGCTATCCAGTGGATACATCTCCACTTGTGCGTGCTCACCGCGAAATTCCTGGAGTTGTTGAAAAGTGGGATCTCTACGTTGATGGTTTTGAGTTAGCCACTGGTTACTCTGAATTGGTAGACCCGGTCATTCAACGCGATCGCTTAATCGAACAGGCACAACTTGGCGCTAAGGGCGATCTTGAAGCGATGCAGGTAGATGAAGATTTCTTACGCGCAATGGAATTTGGAATGCCACCAATGGGTGGAATGGGAATGGGCGTTGATCGCCTGCTTATGGCTCTTACCGGTCTAGGTATTCGCGAAACTATTCTCTTCCCGCTAGTAAAGCCCGAAGTTGATTAACAATGCTGGTTATTCGCCCCGCCCGAACTTCTGATGTAAAAACAATCCGCGAACTTGTAGATTCTTATGCTGCGCCTGGTCAGATGCTTGCCAAAGAAACTGTCACGCTCTTTGAAAGCGTTCAAGAATTCACCGTCGCCGAACTCGATGGGAAGGTCATCGGTTGCGGAGCTCTCCACATTCTCTGGGAAGACCTTGCCGAAGTTCGCACAGTTGCTGTTGAGAGAAGTTTGCATAAGCAAGGAATTGGACATCAAATTTTGCAACGCATCATTGAACGTGCACGCGAAATCGGTGTGTCTCGAATCTTCTGCCTTACCTTCCAAACAGATTTCTTTGGAAAACATGGTTTTGAAGAGATTGAAGGAACTCCGGTTGCACCTGATGTCTATGCCCAGCTCTTGCACTCATATGACGCTGGAACCGCAGAGTTCCTTGATCTTGAGTCGGTAAAGCCCAATACCTTGGGCAATACCCGCATGCTCTTGACCCTCTAGCCCGATATTTGGGCACCTGCGGGAATACCAGCCCCATATCTGGGGTTCTATGACCTGAAAGCCCTTCACCTCGCACCTTCCCTACGCTGGGTTATAGGCTTACGGCAGATTCACAGCACGATCAGATCAAGTAGAAGGAGCCCGCCATGTTTGAGCGCTTTACCGATCGAGCCAGACGAGTAGTTGTCTTGGCTCAAGAAGAAGCACGCATGCTCAACCACAACTACATCGGCACAGAGCACATCCTCCTTGGTCTCATCCACGAAGGTGAAGGCGTCGCCGCTAAAGGTCTTGAATCACTTGGCATCTCACTCGAAGGCGTTCGCGCACAAGTTGAAGAAATCATTGGGCAAGGACAGCAAGCACCAAGCGGACATATTCCATTTACTCCACGCGCAAAGAAAGTTCTTGAACTCTCACTTCGCGAAGC
>CAZHPQ010000045.1:0-8034 GCA_964533845.1 uncultured Candidatus Planktophila sp. | reverse complement strand
TATCTACTCGCTGGCTCTGCCCACATTGCCATATGAAAACTAATTGCTGCGATGGTGCTCCTTGCGACATCCCCGCTGTGAAAATAGAAAAGCCCAACACTCCCCTTTCGAAGTGATGGGCCCTTCTAAAAAAGCTATTCGGATTTACCCGCTGCCTTATTTAGCGCACGAAGCACCTGATATCCGATAACAGCAACGAGAGTTCCGTTGACTATTCCACCGAATGAGTAATCCCCGCGCTTCCATGTCATATCGGCGATGCCAATAATCATGGTTGTTCCTGCGATGAAGAGGTTGGTTGAATCTCCGAAGTTGACCTTATTCTCGATCCAAATCTTGGCACCAAGAACGCCGATCATTCCGTAAAGAGCAACTCCGACGCCACCAAGAACACCTGCAGGGGTCGCGCTCAGAACAGCACCAAACTTAGGTGAGAGCGATAGGAGTACCGCTCCAATTCCTGCAACCCAGTAAGCAGCTGTTGAGTAGATGCGAGATGCGGCCATTACACCGATGTTCTCTGCATACGTGGTAGTTCCTGAACCTCCACCTGCGCCTGCAAGTGTTGTCGCAACGCCATCTGCGAATAGGGCGTTACCCATAGAGCTATCAAGATCTTTTCCGGTCATCGTGGCAACTGCCTTTACGTGGCCGACATTCTCTGCGACGAGAACAAGCACGACTGGCAAGAAGATGAGAATGGCGTTTATATCAAATGATGGCGTTGTAAAAGAAGGTAGAGCTACCCACTTTGCCGCTTTTACTCCATCAAAGTTGATATCTCCCTGGAAGGCTGCAAATGCATAACCAACGATGATTCCACCGAAAATGCTAATACGGCCTAGGAATCCACGAGCTACTGCTCCAATGATTGCAACTGCAGCCAAGGTAACAATTGCAGTAACAGGGGCTGCTTTGAAGTTGTTGTTAGCTGCCCCAGCAAGGTTAAAGCCGATAATCATTACGATAGAGCCGGTAACGATTGGTGGAAGTAACCAGTTAATCCAACCGATTCCCACGGCATTCACAATGAGACCGATGATTGCAAGAAGAACGCCAGTAGCTACAACGCCACCGAGCGCGATTGCCATACTGCCGCTCGCTTGAGCTGCTGCGATTGGTGCAAGGAATGCAAACGAGGATCCAAGATAGCTTGGAACACGATTCTTAGTAATAATCAGGAAGAGAATGGTTCCAATTCCTGAGAAGAAGAGAGTGGTGCTTGGCGGGAAGCCGGTAATGATTGGAACCAAGAATGTTGCACCGAACATCGCTGCGATGTGCTGAATTCCAACTCCGATTGTCAATGGCCAAGCAAGGCGTTCATCTGGGTTTACGACTTCGCCTTCTTTAATTGATTTTCCATTTCCATGCAGTTTCCACGATAGAAGAGACATTGCTTTCCTTTCAGTATGTCTTGCACAAGACGCAGCGAGGACTGCGACTGGGGATACTGAAAGGTTAGGCGTCACATAGAGGTATGTTGCGGAAAAACACGCCACTTTCCCTTGTACTGTGCACTTGTGCTCGCGCTTATTCCTGGATTTCTGACCGGACTCTCGCTCATTATTGCGATCGGGGCTCAAAATGCCTTCGTCATCCGCCAGGGGCTCATGCGGCAACACGTTCTACTCATTGTCGCGATCTGTGCGATCTCTGATGCGGCCCTCATCTTTTTGGGAACGGGTGGGCTTGGAACTCTCATCCAGAGCAAGCCATCGCTCCTCGAATTCATTCGCTGGTTTGGCGTTATCTACTTAACGTGGTTTGGAATCAGAAGCGTTCGCTCTGCTTTCAAGAGCCAGAGCCTCGACGCAGGTCAAGGTTCTGCTATCAGCAAGGGAAAAATCGCCGCTACATGCCTTGCGCTAACGTTCCTCAATCCTCATGTCTATTTGGATACTGTAATTTTGCTCGGCAGTGTCGCAAATCAATTTGAAGAAGATCGCTGGTTCTTCGCTATTGGCGCAGCCATTGCCAGCGTGGCCTGGTTTACGACGATTGGATTTGGCGCCCGTGCTGCCTCGCGCTTTATGTCCAAACCATTTTTTTGGAAGATACTCGACTCAGTGATTGCCGCTGTGATGTTTACTATCGCAATCACTTTGGCTTTTTATAGATTCTAAGGGGCAACCTTTATATACTTGTAGAGCACCTTGTAGATATTGCATCTCTTTGAAACATCCGCCCAAGCTGCTTTATCGAGTCTTGCCTTGGTGCAGTCATCACGAAGCTGTGTGACGCCCGTGAGAAGTCCGTTGTACTCCTTTGACGTTAGGCAATTCTTGTTAACAAAACCCATCTGATAAGCCTTCACGACGCGACGCGCATACTCTTGCGGCGCATCGGCTTCCGATCCTGAGTACTTCGCATCTAACATCTGTTGGATATCAGTCTTCAACGCTGAGCATGGTCGCTTTGCAGCAACCGCTTCTGGCGTAATTACCAAAGTAGAAATGAGTAAAGAGAGAGCGACTAGAACAGGCTTCATCGAGGTAACCCTTTGCTAGAAAGTACCTCAACTGTAGAAGAGGTCCTTTCGGCTCGCACTTTAGAATCTTAAACTTAAGAACCGACCCGCTTAGGCTTGCTGATGTAGAGAATTCCCAGCGCAACAGTGGCAATCCCAAGATAGCTCTGCCCAACCAGGGGTTCACCGATGACAATGGCGGCCAGGATGGTTGCAGTGGCAGGCTCTGCCAGAACTACCGTGGCAGCAAGACTCGAAGGAATTCGCTTCAAGCCATACATGAAGAGGATGTAGCCGACTGAAGTTGTAAATATTCCAAGCCAGAGCGTTGTCAGTATCCCGTTGCGAGTGGTGAGCCAGATTGGACTTTCAGCGAAGAGGAATGGCGCACTGAAGAGGGCTGCGACTCCAAATGTTTGAGCGGTAACCCAAATATCGCTCGCCCCTTTTTCAAGTGACTTCCTGCAGATCACATTAAATATTGCAAAGCCAAGGCCTGCAATCGATGCAAGCACAATGCCATAGAAGTTAAAGCCTTCGACTCCGTTGGCAGTTCCCACCAAGACTATTCCGATAATGGTGATTGATGTTCCGAGGTACCAATTGAGCAGCGGCTTTTCTCGAAGAATTAGATAAGCAACGATTGCAGAAAAAGTCGGAGCAGAACCAAGAGCCGTGACGGTAGCGATTGCAATACCTGTCGAATGAACCGCGCTGAAGAAGGTTAGTTGGTATATCGCGATTCCACATCCTGCGATAACCAGGTCGGTTCGCGGCATGTGAAATCCAGTATTTCTGCGCTCAATGAAAAACGCAAAGATAAAGAGAAAGAGCGCGCCACACAGTAGACGGGCAGATGCGACAGCTACGGGCGAAATGTCGGGGACACCAAGTTGCTGTGTCGTTCCGGTGGTACCAAAGCAGAAAGCCGCCCCAAGGACTGCGAGAATTCCAGCGCGTGAAGACTTCACTCTCTGGCTAGTGTCACTCATCAGGCAAGGATACTCGTAAGATGCGGCCATGACCTTTCGCGCGATGAAGCCAATAGATGGAACTCCCTTCGGAGATGAGATTGCAGAACACTCTCAGAATGATGTAACTCAGATGATTCAGAAGGCTGCAACTGTCGCCAATGAATTAGCGAAGTTATCGCCATCTGAACACGCAAAGCTACTAAGAACTATTGGCGTTCATATTGAGAGCGCCCGCGAACTATTGATTGCAACAGCATGTTCCGAGACTGCTCTTGCCGAAGGCCGCATTGGTGGAGAAATCACTCGCACAGCTGTTCAGTTCAATCGCTTCGCCGAATTGGTTGAAACAGGAGAACACCTCAAGGTCGTCATCGATAAAGCCAACCCCGAATACTCCCCTGCCCCACGCCCTGATATCCGAAAGATCAATCAACCCCTCGGCGTTGTAGCAATCTTTGCCGCTAGCAATTTTCCTCTGGCCTTCTCTGTGGCGGGCGGTGATGCAGCCTCTGCAATTGCTGCAGGCAATGCAGTTGTGGCAAAAGCACATCCTTCTCATCCAAATACCTGCGCCATCATAGAAAAATGCGTCAAAGGTGCGTTGAAGGAGTGTGGAATTTCAGAGAACGCCTTTTCGATTGTTCAAGGAGTAAGCCCTCAAATCACACATTGGTTGGCGCTCGACCCTCTTATTCAGGCAATTGGATTTACTGGATCTGAGATTGTCGGACGAATCCTCGTTGATCTTGCTGCATCACGCGAAGTACCAATTCCAGTCTTTGCTGAAATGGGAAGTCTCAATCCACTTTTCATCACCGAATCCGCAATTGCAGAGCGCTCTGAAGCACTTGCCAAAGGGTTAGTCGATTCAGCCCTTATGGGATCTGGCCAATTCTGCACAAAGCCAGGCCTCGTCTTTGTTCCGGATGATGCGCAATTCATATCCACCATTAAGACCTATCTCGCCACTCTCGCTGTTGCTCCTTTGCTGAGCAAATCAATTGCCGATCGCTATTCCAGCGCTATCGCAGAGCTTGCAAAAATTGCGGGCGTTGAGGTTTTATCTGGCACACCAACATCTGCAGGATTCGGGGTAACCCCTACATTCTTCATCACCGATTGGAAGACAGCGCAAGCAAATCCTCATCTTCTAGAAGAGCACTTTGGTCCTACAACAGTGATCATCAAGTCCGCACAAGATAGCTTTGGCTCGATAGCGCAGTCACTTGGCGGCCAACTAACATCAACAATCCAAGGAACAGATAGCGACAGCGTTGCAGACCTCATCGCCATTCTTTCTCAGAAGTCGGGGCGAGTAATCTGGAACGGTTTCCCTACAGGTGTCGCAGTAACAGCTGCGATGACTCATGGTGGTCCGTGGCCTTCATCATCTACGCACACAACTTCAGTTGGTGTAGATGCCATCTACCGATTTATGCGCCCAGTCTCTTATCAGGGACTGCCTCAGAGCGCACTTCCCGTTGCGTTACAGGATGCAAATCCGTGGAAAGTTCCGCAGAGAATCAATTAAACCTTGCGTAATGGTTAAACGATGAATCCGTTAGGGAATGGATCATTGGGATCAAGGGTCCATGTTGCTTCACCCATCACCCAAGCTCGACCAGTAATCATCGGCACGATTGCATCGAAGCTGCCGACCTTGGTCCGCTCTTTGATACGGGCTTCAAAGTGAGAACCGATCCACGATTCATTCTTCAAAACATCTGAATCGCTAAATTCTCCGCGTGCAACCATCTGCGCCAACCGCGCACTTGTGCCTGTTCCACAAGGAGAGCGATCAAACCATCCCGGATGAATAGCCATCGCATTCTTCCAATGCAGCGGACCTTCACTTCCAGGCGAAATGAAATCGATGTGATGACAGATTGCAATATCTGGATTCTCAGGATGGACCGGTCGATTCTGTTCATTGATTGCATCAGAAATCGCAAGACCCAAATCAAGGAACTTTTGACCATTCTCGCGCTTGAATTCCAAACCGACTCTTTCAACTGGAACAATCGCGTAGAAGTTGCCTCCATATGCCATGTCGTAGGTGAGTTCACCCAGACCAGGAACGTTCACCTTTTGATCGAGGGCAAGACAGAATGATGGAACATTGGTCAAAGTAACCGACTTGGCTCGACCATTTTCGACAGCTACATCAACGACTACAAGTCCTGCAGGAGTATCAAGTCGAATGGTTGTTACTGGCTCTACGACCTTCACCAACTTCTTCTCAACCAGAGCGGTTGCTACCCCAATAGTTCCGTGTCCACACATCGGCAAACATCCCGATACTTCGATGTAGACAACTCCCCAATCAGCATCTGGCCTTGTTGGTCTCTGCAGAATTGCACCGCTCATGGCGCTATGGCCTCGTGGTTCAAACATCAACCATTGGCGCCAGAAATCCATATATTCCATGAAGTGCAGGCGCTTATCAAACATCGTCGCACCAGGAATTTCACCAATACCCGAAGTAACTACACGAGTCGGCATTCCCTCGGTATGTGTTTCAACCGTTGTGACCGTACGAATGCTCTCCATGGCCTGCAACCTACTTTGGATTAACGGTTCTTGAAATAAGCAAGAGCAACATCCATCTCACGATGAATTTGCGCTTGTTCGTGAGCCGGCAAAGGTAGGCGAGGTAGACGAGTTGGTCCGCCGTAGCGACCGACATGGTCCATGCCGAGCTTGATTGCCTGGATAAATTCCTTCTTTGAATCCCAGTGGAAGACATCGTGGAGGGCTGCATACATCGGAGCCGCCTCTTTGAAGTTTCCAGATGTAGCCAAGTTATAGAGTTCCATAGATTCCTTCGGAAGTGCATTTGGGAATCCAGCGATCCATCCATCTACTCCAGCTGTTGCTAATTCGAGGAATACATCGTCCGCTCCCACAATAACTTCGATGCGTGGTGCAAGTCGTTTAATCTGCCAAATTCGGCGAACATCACCTGAGAACTCTTTGATTGCAACAACTTCAGGAACCTCGTCTGCGATACGAGAAACCAACTTTGGAGTCAGGTCCACCTTTGTATCAAACGGATTGTTGTAGGCAATGATTGGAATACCAACGCGAGCAACTTCTTTGTAATGTGCAACCACTTCATCGTCAGATGCACGATATGCATTGGGAGGAAGCAACATCACAGCGCCCGCTCCTGCCTTCTGCGCGTGCTCTGCCCACTTACGGGATTCGGTTGCGCCATATGCGGCTACGCCCGGAACTACGCTAAAACCTTTTGGAGCTGCAGCGACAGCGACCTCGACCATCTTGGCACGTTCTTCCGCTGTAAGTACTTGATACTCACCCAATGAACCATTCGGAATTACTCCATGAGTTCCATTAGCTGCAAGCCACGCAACATGTTCTGCGTACTTGTCGTAATCGATTGAGAGATCTGCTTTAAATGGTGTTGCAGTAGCGGTAAGGACGCCGTTCCAAGGATTAGTCATGCCTCACACTTTACCCTGTTGTTCCATCACCAAGGACACCTAAAGAGATGGGTGCAGCGATGGGTCTATTGCTAGCAGTTAATCGTTCATTGCGTGAGACAGCACACTTTGTGGTACCTGCAACGAGATCGCTGACATTTCTGGAACACACGCGTCCCTGACAAAGCCCCATGCCTGCGCGAGTAAAGAGCTTTGATGTACGTGCATCTTCGGCGCCTAAGTCTTGAACAGATTCAATTACTTCTTGGTAACTGACCTCTTCACAACGACAAACGATGGTTTCATCGCTCAGCCAGCCTTGCCAACCATTGCCTACCGGATAGCTTCGTTGAAGTGCTCGAGCAAAGAGTCTCTTGGTAAATCTCTTCCAAATCATTTTTGATGAGATTTCTGAGCCAGCCGCCGATAAACCAGCAATAGTTCCTTCGGCTAGAGCTAAATCCGCACCACCTATACCTGTGGCCTCTCCCGCAATCCAAATGTTCGGCACACTTGCACGTTGTTCTCTATCAACTGCGAAGATCACAGTTTCATCTTTATCGAGAGTCTGCGCACAACCCAAGATTCCACCAAGTGTGACATCAGGGAGAAAGCCCCATCCAGTTGCCACAACATCTGCTTTAGCGCTTCGTGCGCTCTTCTTTCTGATACTCAAATCAGAGCGAACCTTGGAAATATGAACTACACCATCGTGATAACCAGTTACTGCGCAACCAAAAGAAACCCTAATTTTGAGGCGAAGAATCGCACTTGCGTAGTGAATCAACTCGGGGAACTTTCCAGGATTGAGAAGTAACGCTAGTGGTGAAAGCGCCCAGCGCAGCGGAGTCTGCGCCTCAATTATTTCTACCTGAGCGCCGTTCTTGGCGAGTGCAGTTGCTACAGGGAGAAGAAATGGTCCTGTTCCTGAAACTACGATTCTCTTTCCAGCAACAACTCCATTCCCCTTGAGAAGTGATTGCGCGCCACCCGGAGTCATAACGCCCGAAGTTGTCCACCCTGGAAATGGCAAGGTGCGATCGTAAGCACCCGTGGTCAGAATGATCTTCTCTGTGAAGATCTTCTTCTCTGCTCCCCCTTGAAGGTAGTTGAGTTGATATCCCTCACCTAACTTTTCAGCGCTCCA